>BNUD01000028.1 GCA_025997095.1 Betaproteobacteria bacterium
GTGAAAAACGCTTAAAAACAGCCTGGAATTCACCTTCCAGACCAGACAAGCCTTCCGACAGACTTTTTTCTTCGCCCCACGAAGGCGATAACCGAAGGTGAGGATGGGAAAATCAACATCCTGTTAAACCTCTTTACCGCTCCCGGGCGAACGGTGCGCGGTCGCTTCATGCACCACGGTGTCGGTAATGCTTTTGTACTGTTCCTGAGGCGCGAAGGACTTGGGACCGTGTTGCCCGACCAACGCCTCAACCCAGTACGGTTCGCCGCCCCAAGGCATGAAAATCCGCATGGAAATCCGCGCCGCTTCTGCCAATCCATTGGAAGCGGCGGAAGCGTCCGGTATAAAGGGTTCGATATTGGCTTCGACCTTGGGCAGCCAGGGCGTCAGCGAAGAAAGCCAGGTGGCGGGAGAAAAGAATCCCGGCAGCCCCGATTGCCCGCCATTGAACAAGCCGTAGTGGCGATCAAAGCCAGCGCCGCCAAACCCGCTGCCACTGCCAAACCCTGCGCCGGATGGCGACTTTGCATCCGCCCCAAACGCATCCGACGGCATCCACAAGCGCGTCATCTCCAGCCAGGAACGCTGACAGTATTCAAAATAATTGAGCCAAAACGACGAGAAATTCAACATGCCATCCTCTTGCAGTTCGATGCTTGATGAAAACTGGCAGACTAACACATCTCCCCAATTCCCGCGCATGGATTGCCGCGTCGCTACGCGCCTCGCAATGACGATGCAGGGGCAGAGCGGCTCCTCGCAATGACGACGACGGCAGGGGCGAGATTTTGAATCTGCCAAGTTCGCCGTTGCCGGAAGTCGCCACCTGGGAGCGCCTACGTCCCCGCCGGCGGTTTTAAGATTTTACGCACGGAACCAACCCCGCCTTTGATGCCGCCGGCGCTCCCAGGCGGGTTTGTCATCAATCTGCGGGAGCATACATATCCTGCCCCCCAACTTCGTCATTGCGAGGCGCGCAATGACGCGACTGTTGGGTATATGCTCCCGAATGTTGGGTATGGGGAGCAGGATGCTCCCCCCACTATTCGCAGACTTTCCACACAGGAGAAAGGAGATCCCTCATGCCGCGCTGCTTCTGGTGTACCGACGATCCGCTTTACATCGCCTACCACGACGAGGAATGGGGCGTCCCGCAGAAAGACCCCAAGGCCTTGTTTGAACTCCTGATTCTGGAAGGCTTTCAGGCGGGGCTGTCCTGGATCACCGTGTTGAAGAAACGCGCGCGTTTTCGTCAGGTCTTGTTCGACTTCGACGCCAAACGCCTCGCCCTGCTCTGCGACGCCGAAATTGAAGCCTTGATGCAGGACGCGGGCATTATCCGCAATCGCGCCAAACTCAATGCCGTCCGCCAGAACGCCCGCGCCTGGCTCGCCCTGCCCGATCCTGCGGGGCTGTTGTGGTCTTTTGTCGGCGGCACGCCAAAAATCAACCATTTTGCGGGTCGCGCCGACCTTCCGGCGAAGACAGCGGAAGCCGAAGCCATGAGCCGCGCCCTGAAAAAAACCGGGTTCACCTTCGTCGGTCCCACCATCTGCTACGCCTTCATGCAAGCCTCTGGCATGGTGATGGATCACACGACGGATTGCGACCGCTATCGGGCGCTATTGCCATGAGTCCGATCACACATTTTCTGGCGGGTTGGGTTGGCTTTGAATCCAGCCTCCGCAACCAGCGCGACCGGGCGATTGTGTGTCTGGCAGGGCTGGCGCCGGATTTGGACGGCGCAGGCATCGTCATCGACCTGTTCAATAAACTCGCAAGTTTACCGGAGACCAGTTTTTATCAGGACTGGCATCGGCTCTATGGACACGGGATTACGGCGGCGATTGTGTTCTCTCTCTTCGCTGCCGCCTTTGGACACGACCGGCTGCGCGTCGCCATCGCCGCTTTTTTCTGCGTACATCTGCATTTTCTCTGCGATTTACTCGGCTCGCGGGGCAGCACACCCGATGATTTATGGGGACTGTATTACCTTGCTCCGTGGGATGTGACGCAGGAAATTGTCTGGCAAGGGCAGTGGCAGTTAATCAGTTGGCAAAACACGCTGATTTCAGTGACGCTGATGCTCATCCTGCTGGAACGCGCCAGCCGCAAGGGCTATTCCCCCGTCGGCTGCCTCTCGCCCCGCGCCGATCACCGCTTTATTGCAGTGCTGCGGCAGTGGCGGTATGCGGTGATGAAACGCTTTGGCTAATTCATTAGAGCAGATTAACAAATTGATACGCAAATCAAACTTGGCGCGCTTTCGGTTTTTACGTAGGGGCGCGCATTGCGCGTCCGTGTTGGAGACCACGCGGACGGAACCACGGACGCGCAATGCGCGCCCCTACACGATGGCGATGGATGTGAGCCAGGTTAAGTTAATCTGCTCTAAAAACCTGCTTATGGCAGCGGATTGCGATAATACTCGCCAAAAAGTTCGTGGAATTCCCGTCGCCATGCTTCGCATTCCGGGTTCTGGATGAGCGCCTGACGATAAAACTCTTTACCTTCTGGAAAATCGCCACATTGCACAGAAAGCATGGCCGCCGCGTAGAGAATGGCTTGTTGCTGAAAATCGAAAGACAGGCTGATTTTTGCCGCCAGCAACGCTTCCGGGTAATCGCCGCTATTGATGCAGGATTCGACCATGAGTGAATAATCCGCGTTGGGCATGGCGTACGGCAACATTTTCCGCAATACGATGGTATGCCCGTTCCCCACCTTGCTGTCCGTTTCCTCCACCGCTTCGAGGCGAAAACTCGCCAATCCCTGTGCATTGACCCAATTCACCAGACGTATCATCAATTGCAGGGTATAGACATAGTAATGACCACGCCAACCGGAATCGGAAGCCCCCGCCAGTTTTGTTGCCTGGGGTGAATTCACGGTACGGTCGGTTTCGTAAGCCTGAATCAAATCCTCAAGGGGCGTCAGAGACCGGAAAATATCGAGTGTTCTTTCCGCATCCCGCTTGGGGAAAATGCAGAAAAATACACCTCCGTCTTTCAGGACACGCCAGGATTCCAGCAAGGCTGCGACCGGATTGGGTTCATGCTCGATCACATGCGAACTGACAATGTAATCCAGGCTTTCCGCATCAACCGGAATATGTCGAAAGTCCCCAATACCATCCACTCGCGCCGCTTCTTGACCATATTTCGACTGTTCAACAACGTAATGCTGATAATCCTCAAAATCACGAGAATGCAGAAAATTTACGCCGTCACAAGGCGCAATATTAGGACAATCCAGACCGAATGAATTATGCAGCGAACGCCCCAGTTCGACACCAGTTCCCTGGCAATATTTGAGCGCCAATGGGTGCAGCGACATATGTTTGATTCCTTGTCAGAGGTGCGCCGCAATACATATTTTCAACATTTTGCAGCGCGGATGAAAAAAACGCACCATGTTGCCTGTTATTCCAGGATTGGTGCGAACAGCGAATTGTCCAGGGCTGGAGAAGCCGTTTTCCCGCCTCTGCTTGAGATTCCAGAAAACAGGCATCGGGAACTGGAGCAACCTGAGCGGAATTGCCCGTAAGAACACACAAGAAAGGCTCTGTTTTTGGGGCATGGAATTTTGTCACCGCACAAACAGAGTCATAAAAGGATACGCCCTCAACCATTGACCGAAAATCCTGCGATAACAATGGAGCATCAGAAAAATCATGTCGCGCATCCGCAGGAATGTAATCCAGATTCACCGTGTCGGCAAGATTTTTGAAAAACTCAATGGCGGCATCATGGCGGCGAAAACCACCGCCAAAATTTGCCCAGTAACTGGTGTGCAAATCTTCAGCAAGATAAACGCCTCCGGGCGCGAGCCGGGGAAACAGATTCAGAAAAGTCGAAATAATATCGCTGCAAATGTGAGAACCATCGTCAAGAATAATATCGAAAAATCCTTGCGCGAACGTCCGGTTCATAAATTCCTGATCGGCAGCGCTGCCCAAATGGAAATAAACGTTTTCTGGAAATTTCAGTTGCAGACAATCTTCATTGATATCGACACCATGAATTTCTGAACCCGTTGGCAGATATTTTTTCCATATCTCCAGCGAACCGCCATTTTGTACGCCGATTTCCAGCAATCTGACAGGCTTGTCGGCATCAAGCAAAGGCTTGAGAATCTTGTCGTACACAAAAGGATAGTGAGTCATTTTGTGGGAAACATAACCTTCATGCGCTTCATAAATCGCGCGATAGCTACTTCTGTCGGCAACAGACATAAAATTTCCCTCAAAAAATTCAAGTCGCAAGCAACCCGTTTCAGCGTCTTCAGGAAGCGAAAGCTCCGTTTCAAATATGCCAAGGATAACTCAAAATTCAAGGCAAACGCCAGCAAATCTGTCGCAGGTAAACCCAATCCATCCGCCGCTATGCGGCGCCTCTCGCGGAAAGGGAGGCTTTGGGCAGGGCGCGCGCTCCGAGCGCGCCGCATGTAACGACGGCGGTTTTTACGATCCTACCCTACGGATGTCCGCGCTACGCAAACATCTTGCCGCCATAGGGCACGGCACGCCGTGCCCCTACATGTGATCCGTCCTTCCCCGACATGGTCGACCGTTCCTCGTAGGGGCACGGCGTGCCGTGCCCGAATGCTTGACACGAACCCGTTCCAACAAAAAAACGCCCCGCCGATTTTCCTCGGCGGGGCGTTTTGCATCGCAAATTAACGCAAACTTAAACCTCCACGCCCTCCGCCACCTCCACGAACGCCGGAATCTGGTCGAAGTTCATGTAGCGGTAGATGTCGGCGGCCTTGGCGTTGACGGCTTCGATGTGGGCGGTGTATTCGGCGACGGTCGGGATTTTGCCAAGCAGGGCGCTGATGGCGGCGAGTTCGGCGGAACCCAGATACACCTGCGTCTCCAGCCCCAAACGGTTGGGGAAGTTGCGCGTCGAGGTGGAGAGCGCCGTGGAACCCTTGCGAATTTGCGCCTGATTGCCCATGCAGAGCGAGCAGCCGGGCATTTCCATGCGCGCGCCGGATTTGCCCAACACGCTGTAATAACCCTCTTCGGTCAAAATCAGGGCGTCCATCTTGGTGGGTGGGGCAATCCACAGGCGCGTGGGGATGTCGGATTTGCCTTCCAGCACCTTGCCTGCGGCGCGGAAGTGACCGATGTTGGTCATGCAGGAGCCGATGAACACTTCGTCGATTTTTGCGCCCGCGACTTCGGAGAGCAGCTTCACATCGTCCGGATCGTTCGGACAGGCAAGGATAGGTTCTTTCACGTCGGCAAGGTCGATTTCGATGACGGCGGCGTATTTTGCATGGGCGTCGGCTTCGAGCAGTTCGCCCTTTTCAATCCACGCTTCCATCGCCTGAATGCGGCGTTTCAGGGTGCGGGCGTCCTGGTAGCCTTCGGCAATCATCCATTTCATCAGGGTGATGTTGGATTTCAGGTATTCGACGACGGGCGCGCGGTTCAATGCCACGGTGCAGGCGGCGGCGGAACGTTCGGCGGAAGCGTCGGTGAGTTCAAACGCCTGTTCCACTTTCAGGTCGGGCAAACCTTCGATTTCCAGAATGCGACCGGAGAAAATGTTTTTCTTGCCCTGCTTTTCGACCGTCAGCAAACCCTGCCGGATGGCGTAGTAGGGAATGGCATTGACCAGATCGCGCAGGGTGATGCCGGGCTGCATTTTGCCCTTGAAGCGCACCAGCACGGATTCGGGCATGTCAAGCGGCATGATGCCGGTCGCGGCGGCAAAGGCGACCAGACCGGAACCCGCCGGAAAGGAGATGCCAATGGGAAAACGGGTGTGCGAGTCGCCGCCCGTGCCAACGGTATCGGGCAGCAGCAGACGGTTCAGCCACGAGTGAATCACGCCATCGCCCGGACGCAACGCGACACCGGCGCGGGCGCTGATGAAGGCGGGCAGTTCGCGGTGGGTTTTGACATCCACGAGTTTCGGGTAAGCGGCGGTGTGGCAGAAGGATTGCATCACCAGATCGGCGGAAAAGCCAAGACAGGCCAGGTCTTTCAACTCGTCGCGGGTCATCGGCCCGGTCGTATCCTGCGAGCCGACGGTGGTCATCCGGGGTTCGCAGTAGGCGCCGGGCAGAATGCCTTTACCCTCCGGCAGACCGCAGGCGCGACCGACCATTTTTTGCGCCAGCGTGTAGCCCGCGCCCGCATCCTGCGGTTGTTGCGGCAGCTTGAAGAGCGTGGAAGCGGGCAAGCCCAGACTTTCGCGGGCACGGGCGGTGAGACCACGACCGATAATCAGCGGAATACGCCCGCCAGCGCGGACTTCATCCAGAATCACCGGCGTTTTCAATTCGGATTCGGCAATCACCGCACTGTTTTTCAACGCCGTGACTTTTGCTGTGGCGGTGTCGATTTTCAGCTCGATTTCGTCGCCCATGTTCATTTCTGAAGCGTCGATTTCAATGGGCAGCGCGCCCGCGTCTTCCATCGTGTTGAAGAAAATGGGCGCAATCTTGCTGCCCAGACAGACGCCGCCAAAACGCTTGTTGGGCACAAAGGGGATGTCCTCGCCCGTAAACCACAGCACGGAATTGGTCGCGGATTTGCGCGAGGAACCCGTACCCACCACGTCGCCCACATAGGCAATCAGATGCCCCTTGGCGGCGAGTTTTTCCAGTTGCTTGACCGGGCCGCGCGCGCCGGGTTCGTCGGCTTCGATACCGGGACGCGGATTCTTCAGCATCGCCAGCGCGTGCAGGGGAATATCCGGTCGTGACCAGGCATCCGGCGCGGGGGAAAGGTCGTCGGTATTGGTTTCGCCAGACACCTTGAACACGGTCAATTTTTGCGCAGCGGGCACTTCGGGACGCGAGGTAAACCACTCGCCATCCGCCCAGGATTGCAGCACGGCTTTGGCGTGCGCGTTACCCGTTTTGGCGAGTTCAGCCACATCATGAAAATAATCGAACACCAGCAAGGTCTTTTTCAGCCCTTCCGCCGCAATCGCGCCGACACTGGCATCGGCAAGCAGGTCAATCAGCGGTTTGACGTTGTAGCCGCCCAGCATGGTGCCGAGCAACCGGGTCGCGGTCTCTTTGGAAATCAACGGCGAAACCACCTCGCCTTTGGCAACCTGCGTCAAAAAAGCCGCCTTGACCTTGGCAGCGTCGTCGACTCCCGCTGGCACGCGGTGTGTTAACAGTTCCAGCAAAAAGGCGGCTTCGCCCGCTTCTCCACCTCTTGGCGGGTTCTTCAAAAGTTCAACAAGTTCAACCGTCTGCTGCCTGGAAAGCGGCAAAGCGGGAATACCAAGCGCGGCGCGCTCGGCGACATGGGCACGGTAGGCTGCAAGCACAGAAGTTCCTTTCGCATTGAAAAACAAGGGGAAAACCGGAGAAAACGGGCATCGAGAAGACCATCATCCAGCGATGAAACCAGGCTCGCATCCACCCCGCAAAAACAAGTCTTATATATTATATCTTATGGTATCGAATCTGTCAGCATTTTCAGGATGTTGGGATGTAACATCCTGAATGTAAGGCGAACCCAAAAGCCGACAATCCAGAAAAAAGAAACAGGCACGAATTAAGGGATTAAAAACGGGCAATGTTTGCAGGTCTCATTGCGCCCCCTGCAAACCTGTTGCGTCTGGCGCAATGCGCGGAGTTGGGTGCGCTTGGCGCGCTTGTGGCGCTCTTGGCACGCTCGGTTGACGCGCTTGGCGTTCTGGGTGTTGCCATTATAACCGCATGGGTCGGGAAGTCTTTGGAGGCTATGCGGTCGCTCGCCGTGCGCCGTCACCGGGCGATTGAAAATGATCTGCACTGGCGTCTGGAGGTGACCTTGAGTGAAGATGCCTGCAAGGTACGGCGTGACCACGCCCCGCAAAACCTTTCCATTCTGCGGCGCATGATACTCAACATGCTCAAGATAGACGCAAAGGCAAACCCACTTCCCAAGCGCAGCGTACGGCTACGCCGCAAGACCGTTCATCCGATTTTTGTCGCCGCGTTCGCCGCCTGTCTATACTGTAAAGTGTTGAACAGAATCCTGACCGAAGGTTGATGATTTATGAAAACGCTCATCCTTTTCCTTGCGGCAAGCGCACTCGCCCTGCATACGGGCGTTGCCGTTGCGGATGCTTACAGGTGCGTCGAAAAAGGCAAAACCACCATTTCCAGCGAACCTTGTCCGGCGGGCGCGACGAGTACGGTGGTCAGCAGCGTGTCCGTGTCCGACGCCGAGGCGCTTGCCGCTGCACGCGCCGAGGAAGACCGCTTGAAACAGAGCGTCGACACCATGACAAAGGCGCGCTACGAGCGCGATGCCGCCTATGCCGCAGAACAGAAAACCAGAGCGGAGCAGGCGGCGCTGGAAGCGCAGACGCAACGTGATCTGGCGGAAGCCGCCGCCGCCGCCAATCCCCCACCCCAGCGCAGCGTCGTTTACGACTGGCCGATTTATGGGCACGACCCAGGGCAGGGGCAGGGCAAGCCCCCTCATTACGGCAACAGCGGCAATCCCAAGGTCAAGCCCCGTCCGCCCTCCGGTGCGCGTCCGGGCGCTGCGTCAAAACGGCAAAACACCCGTCATGGCGTGATGACCAAAGGCGGGCGGGAGCCTGAAACCGGCGTCAGCGCGCGTCGTGGCAAATGATGCTTTTGCAAGGTCAAAGCAGGGTTAAAATATGCGCTTCCACTCATCCCCCCGAAAGGATCGAATGATGAACAAGAGTTTGTTGCTCATTTTGTGTTTGTTTTCATGCGGCGCATCCGCGCAGCAGGTCTACAAATGTCTGCAAGACGGCAAGACGACGATTTCCACCCAACCCTGTCCTCCCGGCGCGACCAGCACAGCCGTGCCCGTTGAAGCCACCCCGAACACGGCGATGACCCCGGAACAGGAAGTCGCCAACATGAAGCGAAAAGCGGATGACATGGAACGCGAACGTCTTAACCGCGCCGCCGAACGCGCCGCCGCCGCCCCTCCCGCTCCGGCAGCCCAAGAGGAAACGGAAGCCGTCAACGCCCACGGTCGCTTGAACGCCGCGCGGAGAAAACGTGAAGAAGCGAACAAACCCGCTCCTCCCGCGCCAGCGCCGATTCCAGCGCCCGCCCCTTCCGCGCCCCCCTCAAAGAAGCCCGGCGCAAGCGGCGCAAGCGACACGGGCAACGCCAGCGGCGTCCCCAGATACATCGAAATCTGACCAGTGACAAATACCGGGGATCAGGAATCAGCCGCGCTGTCGGTCTTTGATTCCTGATCCCCGATTCCTGACCGCCTCTCCCCAAAAAAATCCGCATCGCCCTCTTGAAATACAAAATTCACGCCCCATTATTAGCACTCGTCAGCGGTGAGTGCTAATATCGCCGTCCCCAAGTTGCCTGACTTCCCGTTTCGTGCAGGCATGCTTTTGAAACCCATTTTTTTAGACACAAGGAGTTCTCATGAAAATCCGTCCTTTGCATGATCGCGTCATCATCAAGCGCATTGAAGCCGAACTGAAAACCGCTTCCGGCATCGTCATCCCCGATTCCGCCGGCGAAAAGCCCGATCAGGGCGAAGTGCTGGCGGTAGGCCCCGGCAAGCGCGACGACTCCGGCAAGATCATCGCCCCCGATGTGAAGGTGGGCGACAAGGTGTTGTTCGGCAAGTACGCCGGTCAAACCGTCAAGGTCGACGGTCAGGAAGTTCTGGTCGCGCGCGAAGAAGACATCCTGGGCGTGCTGGAAGCCTGATCGCTTTTCCCCCATTCCCTTAACCCTTATTCAAACTGGAGATTCAAATGGCAGCTAAAGAAGTCAAATTCGGCGATTCCGCCCGTGCCCGCATGATTGAAGGCGTCAATATTCTGGCGGACGCCGTTAAAGTAACCCTTGGCCCCAAAGGTCGTAACGTGGTGCTGGAACGCTCCTTCGGCGCGCCCACCGTCACCAAGGACGGCGTTTCCGTCGCCAAGGAAATCGAATTGAAAGACAAGTTCGCCAACATGGGCGCGCAACTCGTCAAGGAAGTCGCCTCCAAGACTTCCGACATCGCGGGCGACGGCACCACCACCGCCACCGTGCTGGCTCAATCCATCGTGCGCGAAGGCTTGAAGTACGTGGCGGCCGGTCTGAATCCGATGGACTTGAAGCGCGGCATTGACAAGGCGGTGATCGCCATCATTGAAGAATTGAAGAAGATTTCCAAGCCCTGCACCACCAACAAGGAAATCGCCCAGGTCGGCGCCATTTCCGCCAACGCCGATGCCTCCATCGGCGACATCATCGCCCAGGCGATGGAAAAAGTGGGCAAGGAAGGCGTGATTACCGTCGAAGACGGCAAATCGCTGGAAAACGAACTCGACGTGGTGGAAGGGATGCAGTTTGACCGCGGCTACCTCTCCCCCTACTTCATCAACAATGGCGACAAACAGCAAGCCCTTCTGGAATCGCCCTATGTGTTGCTGTTCGACAAGAAGATTTCCAACATCCGTGACCTGCTGCCGGTGCTGGAACAAGTCGCCAAGGCGGGCAAGCCCCTGCTCATCATCGCTGAAGATGTGGATGGCGAAGCCCTCGCCACGCTCGTGGTGAACAACATTCGCGGCATCCTGAAAACAGTCGCTGTCAAGGCGCCCGGCTTTGGCGACCGTCGCAAGGCCATGCTGGAAGACATCGCCGTGCTGACGGGCGGTACGGTGATTGCCGAAGAAACCGGTCTGACGCTGGAAAAGGCCACCCTGAAAGACCTGGGTCAAGCCAAGCGCATCGAAGTTGCCAAGGAAAACACCATCATCATCGACGGCGCTGGCGAAGAAGCCGCCATTCAATCCCGCGTCAAGCAAATCCGCATCCAGATTGAAGAAGCCACCTCCGATTACGACCGTGAAAAACTGCAAGAGCGCGTCGCCAAACTGGCGGGCGGCGTTGCGGTCATCAAGGTGGGTGCTGCGACCGAAGTCGAAATGAAGGAAAAGAAGGCGCGTGTCGAAGACGCCCTGCACGCCACCCGCGCTGCGGTGGAAGAAGGCATTGTCCCCGGCGGCGGCGTCGCGCTCCTGCGCGCCCGCGCCAATATCGCCGCCAGTCTGAAGGGCAGCAACCACGATCAGGACGCCGGCATCAAGATCGTGCTGCGCGCCGTTGAGCAACCCCTGCGCGAAATTGTCACCAACGCGGGCGAAGAACCTTCCGTGGTGGTCAATGAAGTCGTCAAGGGCAAGGGTAACTTCGGTTACAACGCCGCCACAGGCGAATACGGCGACCTCGTGGCAATCGGCGTGCTCGACCCCACCAAGGTGACGCGCTCCGCCCTGCAAAACGCGGCTTCCGTCGCCGGTCTGATTCTGACGACCGACGCCATGGTCGCCGAGCTGGTCGAAGACAAACCCGCTGGCGGTCTCCCCGACATGGGGGGGATGGGCGGCATGGGCGGTATGGGCGGCATGGGCATGTAATTCCCGCCGCTTCCGCTTGACCGTAGCAACAAACGGCGCGCTGTTCAAAAAACAGCGCGCCGTTTTTATTGGCGCGCGGGCTACTGCTCGAAAACCCCTGCGAACGCCTGGGAGCGCCACCGTCCAGGGTGGCGGGGTTGATGTTCTTCCGGTTCGCATTAAAAGCGATACTTTGTCGACTTCGCCTTGCGGTGCAAGCACACTGTCTTCGGGCAGTCTTCGCTTCTCGCTTCTATTAATCCGGCAATCAAATATACCGTCTGACGCACGACGATGGCATTTGGTAGGGCAGGGTCGAAGAGCGCGCCCAGACTGATGACAAACCCCATGTCAAAAGCTATGAGCGCAGCGACGCGGCAATCTCTCTGGTCGCCAAGATTGCCGCCCTCGCAATGACGGTAAGCGTAGTTGAACCCGACACTGATCCGTCAATCTGGACGCGCGATAAATCGCCAATGTCGGGTTCTTCCTGCGGCTTACCGAACCTACAGCCTGTGGCAGCATATGGTGTATTTGATTGCCGGATTAATATCAGGCATCAGGTGACAGATGTCAGTACTTTCTGGAGGCAAAGCCTCCCCTGATGACTGTCACCTGACATCTGATCCCTGGATTGCCCTACCCGCCAAACCCGATTTAGAGGAAGATAACGCCCCATGACTTCCGATTTCAAAGACCTGATTCTTGCCAATCCCAAATACGAGCAATGCGTCCGTGAGCAGCGGGTGGTCGCGGGGAAATTTGCGCTGCTGGCTTTGCTCGTGTTTGCCGATTACCTCGCCCTGCTGATTGCCGCCCCGGAGTGGATGGCGCATCCGCTTTGGGGCGGGCGCATGACCGTGGCGCTGCCGGTGACGCTTTGGCTGATTGTGTTCATGATCGCGCTGGCGCGGCGTTACGCGGCTTATGCCGAACGTGCTTTCGACCCGCAGCTTGATGCCATTTTCAATGAGGCGAAGCGTGTGTTTTAGTCCAATTCGCATTAAAAGCGAACCTTTGTCGACTCCGCCTTGCCGTGCAAGAGCACTGTCTTCGGGCAGTCTTCGCGTCTCGCTTCTAATGCGAATCGGAATTAGTCCTTTCCTGACGCGGATTGCGGTGATGGCGGCGGCGTGGACTGCGTTGCCCGTCTGGGCGGCAGGGGAGCGGCAACCGACGAGTTTGAGCGCCATTGCCGCCTGTCTGGTCGCCTTGCTCATCGCGCTCTTTGGCGCGCGTTTTGCGGCTGACCGGGGTTATGCGGCTTCGTACGCGCACGCGGACGAAATCGACCGGGACGGCAAGCGGGGCGGACTTGCGCTGACGGGCGCCTATCTTTCCGCCGCTGCTTTTCTCGGCATCCCCGCGCTCATCTTTGCACATGGCTACGATGCGCTGATTCTGCTCGCGGGGCTGGTGGCGGGCTGGCCGCTGCTGGCCTTGTTGCTGGCGGAGCGCGTACACAATCTCTCCATCCTCACCTTTGCGGACGCGATCTCCTGGCGGCTGCAACATCCGGCGTTGCGCGTGTTGCTTGCCATCAGCGCCCTGATGGTCTGTCTGATTTATCTCGTTGCCCAAATGGTTGGCGCGGGGCTGATTGTCGGCTTCTTGTTCGGCTTTGAATACTGGCTGGCGGTGGTCATCGCAGGCGGCATGATGATGGCTTATACGCTGATGTGCGGGCGCATCGCCGTCACCTGGTTGCAAATCGTCAAGGCGATTTTTCTGCTGGTCTGTACGGCTTTGCTGGCGGGGCTGGTGGTATGGAAACTCGGTTTCAGCGCCGATGCCCTGTACGAACAGGCGCTCGAACTCAAGACGGCGCTGGAGGCTGGCGGCAGCGAGCAGTTGTTCGAGGAAATCATGGGCATTGATACGGGCGATGTCGAGGCGTTGATGTTGAATACCGACGCGCAAAGCGATTTTTTTCGCTCGCGTGACCCGATTGCCATCCTCTCGCTGGGACTGACGCTGGTGTTCGGCGTGCTGGGGCTGCCGCATCTCCTGATGCGCTTTGCCTACGCCCGCAGCGCGCGCATCGCCCGCCAGTCGGCGCTTTGGGCTGCGGTGTGGATTGGCGTTTTCGCGGCCTTGCTCGCCATCATCGGCATGGGCATCGTCGTATTGAATACGGAGACGCATTTCATGGCGTCCTTCGTGAATTTCCACGACGGCGGCGATTTTTCCCTGCTCTTTCTCGCCCATGCCCTGGGCGATAACATCTTCATGGGCATCGTCGCCGCCGCCTGTCTGGTCGCGTTGCTGGCCGTCACGGCGGGCTTGGGACACGCCGCCGCAACCGCCGTCGCGCATGACCTCTACGCCACCATCATGATGCAAGGGCAGGCGAAACCGACGAGCGAACGCCGGATTGCCCGCCAGACCATCGTAGTGCTGTTCGTCTTTGCCATCCTGCTCGGCATCGCCTGCGCCGGACACAGCATTGCCGCCATTGTCACCCTGGCGCTGGCCATCGCCGCCTCCGCCAACGCCCCTGTGCTGCTCATGGCGATGTTCTGGCAAGGCTGCACCAGTCGCGGCGCCATCGCGGGGGGCATTTGCGGGCTATTGATCGCGCTCGCCCTCATGCTCTTTTCCCCCTTTGTCTGGGAAAGCATCCTGCATCAGGACAGTGCCCCGTTCACCTACGCCCTGCCCACCCTCTTTTCCATGAGCGCCGCGTTTTTGGGCATCTGGATTTTTTCGCTTACCGACCACAGCCCGCGTGGAAAATGGGAACGGGCGCATTGGGCGGAACAGCAGTTCAGAGCTACGGTTGATTTGGGGGAGCGACCCGTGTTTCAGGATCAGGAATCAGATGACAGGAATCAGGCATCAAACCCAGCGACCTGACTTCGGTTTTGATACCTGATCCCTGATACCCGATACCTGACCCCTGAATCACCTGATTCCTGAAACCCCCAACTGTTCCCCCAGCCCCTGACCAAATCCGCTGGCGGCGTCTGCGCCCAGGCGTTTGGCGAAGCGTTCGGCGAAGTTTTCGCGCAGGGAATAATCGACGAGTTTTTCTGCCTTGATGACATCGCGGGCGACAAAATCCACGCTGCCCAATTCGTCCGCCAAACCGAGATTCACGCTGGTTGCGCCGCTCCAGAACAGACCGGAGAACAGTTCCGGCGTTTCTTTCAGGCGGTCGCCGCGACCGTTACGCACGGCGGTAATGAATTGCTGGTGTACTTCGTCCAGCATGGTTTTCATCAATTCGTTGTGGCGTGGATTCACGGGCGAGAAGGGGTCAAGAATGCCTTTGTTCTCGCCCGCCGTCAGCAGGCGGCGCTCAACGCCCAGTTTTTCCATCGCGCCGGTAAAGCCAAAACCGTTCATCAGCACGCCAATGGAGCCGACGATGCTGGCCTGATTGACGTAGATTTTGTCCGCCGCCGCTGCCACGAAATAGCCGCCGGAGGCGCAGATGTCTTCCACGACGGCGTGCAGGGGGATTTTCGGGTGCAGTTCTTTCAGGCGGCGGATTTCATCGTAAATCATGCCGGACTGTACCGGACTGCCGCCGGGACTGTTGATCCGCAGGATGACGCCCGCCGTGTTCTTGTCCTCAAAAGCGGCTTTCAGCGCGGCGTTGACCTTTTCGGCGCTGGCATCGCCCTGGCTGTCAATGACCCCGGAGAGATTCACCACTGCCGTATGCGACACGTCCGCACCGGCGCTGCGTTTGGGCGCCCAGCCCGATACCGCCGCCAGCACGACGACGAGATAAGTCAGCGTGGCGAGTTTGAAAAACACGCCCCAACGCCTGCGGGCGGTTTGTTCTTTCAGGGCGGCGAACGCCAGTTTTTCCAGAGTTTTGCGTTCCCATTCGGGGGCGTATGCTGATTGTGTTGGCTGTGTCGGCTGCGTTGGCTGCGTCGACTGTATCGGCTGTGTCGGTTCGGGAGTGTCCATTGTCTTTTTGTCCAAAAATGAGTCTCGAAGCATATCAGAAACTGCCCCAGTTTTCTGTCCTCTGCTATGCTTCCCGGTGTTTCGCTTAAACCACCCTCAAAAACATGAACATCATCATCAAAACCCCGGAAGAAATCGAAAAAATGCGTGTCGCCTGCCGCTTGGGCGCGGAAGTGCTGGATTACATCGCGCCTTTCGTCAAGGTGGGCGTCACCACGCAAGAAATTGATCGGCTCTGCCTCGATTACATGGTGAATGTGCAGGGTACGAAATCGGCGTGTCTGAATTACGCGCCGCCGGGCTATGCGCCTTACCCTGCCGCCACCTGCACCTCCATCAATCACCAGATTTGCCACGGCATTCCCAATGACCGCGCCTTAAAAGAGGGCGACATTGTGAATATCGACGTGACCGTCATCACCAAAGACGGCTTTCACGGCGACACCAGCCGCATGTTTTTGTTAGGCACGCCATCCATTCAGGCGAAACGGCTCTGCGACATCACCTTTGAATGTCTGTGGCTGGGAATTTCTGTCGTTAAACCGGGCGGGCGTTTGGGCGACATTGGCGCGGTCATTCAGAAGCACGCGGAGAAAGCGGGGTTCTCGGTGGTGCGCGAATTCTGCGGGCATGGCGTCGGGCGCAGCTTCCACGAAGACCCGCAGGTCTTGCATTACGGACGGGCGGGCACAGGCGCGGAATTGAAGCCGGGGATGATTTTTACCATCGAGCCGATGATTAACGCGGGCAAGGCGGCGATTCGCCAAATGCCGGATGGCTGGACGGTCACGACCAAAGACCGCAGCCTGTCCGCCCAATATGAACACACGGTTCTGGTCACGGAAACCGGCGTTGAAGCGCTCACCGTGTCGAAGGATTGCCCGCCCGCGCCAGTGGGCATGGGAGTTTGAAGATGACCGGGGGCGCGGATGCGCTGCAAGCCTTCGCCAAAACCCTGCGCGAAAAATTGCGCGCCGGACGCCAGACGCTGGCGCAGGATTACGCGGAAACGCCGAACGCGCCGCTGTATTTGACCCGCCACGCGGCGCTGGTCGACGGCGTGTTGCAACAACTCTGGCGACAGATGGATTTTCCGCCGCACATGACCCTCGCCGCCGTCGGCGGCTACGGGCGCGGCGAGTTGTATCCCGCCTCGGACATCGACCTGCTGATTTTGCTCTCCAGCCCGGAAGACACGGGGTTGCGGGAAAAACTCTCGCGCCTCGTCGGGCTGTTTTGGGACATCGGGCTGGAAGTCGGTCACAGCGTGCGGACGGTGGCGGAATGCGTACAGGAAGCCGCCAGCGACATCACCATCCAGACCGCCTTGCTGGAGGGACGCCACCTGATTGGCGATGCGGCATTGTTCGCGGAATTTCAGCGGGACTTTCGCAACCGCCTCGATATACCGACGTTTTTCACCGCCAAGCGGCTGGAACAGGAAGCGCGCTATCAACGCCATCAAGAGACGCCTTACAATCTGGAACCCAACTGCAAGGAAAGCCCCGGCGGGCTGCGCGACCTGCACACGATTCTCTGGATTGCCAAGGCGGCGGGCTACGGCGGCGACTGGCAGACTTTGAAAGAGCGCGGGCTGACGTGGCAGGATGGTTACGTCGAGTTGCAACAATGCGAGCATTACCTGCAAAACCTGCGGATTCGCCTGCATCTGCTCACCCATCGACGTGAAGACAAGTTGCTGTTCGACCATCAGGAAGCCCTGGCGAAGGTCATGGGCATCACCGCCGCCGCAGATGACGCCCGCCGCCCCTCCGAACTCCTGATGCAAACCTATTACCGCAATGCCAAACGGGTCACGCAACTGAACACCCTGATTTTGCAAAACCTCGCCGTCGAGCTGGTGCCTTCGGTGTTTGCGCTGGCGCAACCCTTGAACGAGTGGTTTCAGATTGCGGGCGATTATCTCGACGTGACGCGCGAGGACGTGTTTGAGCGACATCCGCCCGCCTTGCTGGACGCCTTCTGGCACATGCAGCAACGACCGGAATTGCGCGGCATGACCGCCCGTACCCTGCGCGCCTTGTGGCGTGGTCGCCTGTTGATGACCCCCGCCTTTCGGAAATCGCCGGAAAACCGCCGCCGTTTTCTCTCGCTGTTTCAGAGTCCGCAGGGCGTGGTGCATGAATTCCGGCGCATGAACCAATACGACATTCTGGGCGCCTACCTGCCCGCCTTCGGCAAAATTGTGGGGCAGATGCAGCATGACCTGTTTCACGCCTACACCGTAGACCAGCACATTCTGCAAGTCATGCGGAATCTGCGCCGCTTCGCGGTGGAGGAATTCGCGCACGAGTATCCCTATTGCAGCCGCCTGCACAACGCCTTCGCCCGCCCGTGGGTGCTCTACGTCGCGGCGCTGTTTCATGACATTGCCAAGGGGCGCGGCGGCGACCACTCCACGCTGGGCATGGAAGACGCCCGCGAATTCTGCGCGCAACACGGAATTGCCGCAGAAGACGCGGAACTCATCGTCTGGCTGGTGGGAGAACATCTGCACATGTCGCAGGTCGCGCAAAAGGAAGACATCACCGACCCCGATGTCATCGCGGGCTTCGCCAGACGGGTCAAGGACGCCCGTCACCTGACGGCGCTCTATCTGCTCACCGTTTCCGACATTCGCGGCACCAGCCCGAAGGTGTGGAACAACTGGAAGGCAAAGCTGCTGGAAGACCTCTATCGCGTCACCCTCCGTTATCTGCAAACCGACGCCCCGCAAGCGCCGCAGGGCATCATTCAGGAACGGCAAGCCGAGGCGCTGCGCCTGTTGCGTTATTTTGCCTTGTCCGACACCGTGCACGAGCGTCTCTGGAAGCAGTTCGATACGGTTTATTTTCTGCGCCACACCGCCGAAGAAATCGCCTGGCATACCCGCGCCCTGTATTACCGCATCGACATCGACCAGCCCGTGGTCAAGGCGCGCATCCATCAGGGCGGCGGTTTGCAGGTCATGGCTTACATGCGCGACGGCCCCGACCTGTTTTTGCGGATGGCGGGCTTTTTCGCCCGCGCGGGTTACAGCGTCGTGGATGCCAAAATTCACACCACCCGCCACGGCTACGCGCTCGACAGTTTCATTTTGTTAAATGTCGCCGACAACGCCGACGACCGCGACATGATCGCCTTCATCGAAACCGAACTGGCAAACCGGCTGGCGCAGGGCGTACCCGCCGAAGCGCCGGGGGATGGACGCCTTTCAAGGCAGGTCAAGCATTTTCCGATGACGCCGGAAGTGCACATCCGCCCCGACGAACGCGAGGCGGGGCAGGTGCTTTCCATCGTCGCCGCCGACCGCCCCGGCCTGCTCTTTCACATCGCCGCCGTGCTGGCGCGGCACGGCATCGCCATCAATGCCGCCCGCATCTCCACTCTGGGCGAACGCGCCGAAGACACTTTTTTGATCGCGGGCTACGCTCTGGATAAACCCGTGCCCCGATTGAATCTGGAAAAAGATTTGCTCGCCGCCTTGCAGGTTTGAGGCTCAGGTTTTCACGAATTGACCCATAAGGAATTCGCCATGAAGCGCCCCGCATTTTTTCCACGCTTGCTGTTGTTATCGCTCGTCCTGTTCGCAGGTCTCGCGCAGGCGCAAAGCGAAGAAGACGCGGACACCGCGCAAATCGACGTGCTCACCAGAAATTCCAGCACGGAATATGCCATCGACGCGGAAGGTCGGGTGACAATGGTTTACGGCTATGGCGCGCAAATCCTGTTTGAGCGCGCCCTGGAAGGCGCAAAGACCCGCCACGTTACCTACAGTCGCGGCATACAGGAAGCGGAAATTCTCGAAGCCTATACCCTGAAAGCCGATGGTCGCCGCATTGACGTGCCCAAAGACAATTACCAGACCCACACGCGCGGCGGCATGAGCGGCGGCAATCCCTTTTTTTCGGATAACGAGCGCATCACCGTGGTCTTCCCCGATGTTGCCGTCGGCGATACCACTTATATGCGCTACCGCCAGCGCGACACCGTGCCGATTTTCCCCGGTCATGCCTCCATCATGGATGGCTTTTCCAGCTTTGCCGCAATCGAAGAAGGCGTCATCACCCTCTCCGCGCCCAAAAACCTGAAGCTCACACTGGAAGCGCATCATCTGGAAACCTTGCCTGCCAGCGTCAGCAATGGCATCGTCACCTACCAATGGCGCTACCGGAACCCGCAGCCGCGCGCCTGGGATGATGAAAAAGACAGCGGCGTCTGGCATATCGGCGAATCGCCGGAACTTTACATCAGCACCTTCAAAAGTTACGCCGACATCGCCCGCGCCTACGGCGAGCGCGCCCTGCCCAAGGCAGAACCGACCGGGCGCGTGCGCGCGCTGGCCGCCGAAATCGTCGGCGCTGCCCAAGACCCGCGTGAGCAAGCCCGCCTGCTCTACGAATGGGTCTCCACCCAACTTTCCTACGCGGGCAACGACATCGGCGTTGGCACGGTCGTGCCGCGTGATCTGGATGTGACGCTCGACAACAGGATGGGCGACTGCAAAGACCACGCCACCCTGCTGCAAGCCCTGCTGACAGCGCGGGGCATTGCCAGCGAACAGGTCTTGATTGACACCGGGCGCGCTTACGAATTGCCCGAAACGCCGACCGTCTGGTCGGTCAACCACGTCATCAACTACCTGCCGCAATGGGGCATTTACGCGGATGCCACCGCCGACAATGTGCCTTTCGGCGATCTGCCCAAAAACTTTCATGGCAAACCGGTAATTCACATCAACACCGACGCGGGCGCAGACAACCATGTTCGCGCCATCCCCTTGAGCGACAAACCCTTTCTGTATCAGGACGTCTACAACACGTTGAAAATCGCCGCCGACGGCAGCGCCAGCGGCAACGCGCGTGTGCGTATCGCAGGGCTTTACGCCACCCAATGGCGCGAGTTTTTCATGAACCTGAAAACCGAACAGCGGGCGAAATTCGTTAACGACCTGTTCGCCCGTCAAGGCATTCGCGGCAAGGGCACGCTGCACACGGGCGACCTGTCGCCGGAACAACGCCTCTCCGACGAACTGGAAGTGAGCATCGACTTTCAACTCGACAACTTCTTAAAACCGCGTACCGGAGCGTTTCTCCTGGGCGCGCTCTTCTCCTACGATGGCGGCATCACGCGTTTGGCAAACGTCGACGACAACAAGACCTACCAGCGCGATCACCCATGCTGGGGCGGCGCCCTGCGCGAAGTCTACGACATCACGCTGGAACCCGGCGTGCAATTCACCCGTTTGCCCGAAGCCATGAACTACAAATCGCCTTATCTGGATTACACCAGCGCCGTTCAACGTCACAAAAACGGCGTGCGCGTCGAACGCACCCTGCTCGACAAATCCTCCGGCGGAGTGTGCAGCGTCGCCACGATCAACGCATGGTTCAAGGCAGCCGCAACCGTCGGTGAGCATTTGCAGGAACAGGTGTTTTTTAAGCGCACCCCGAAATAACCGGGGGCGACGGCGGGACGCCATCGCTCCCAAAGGAACCATCATGCACCAACCCGACCACTACCTGAACCGCGAACTTGGTCTGTTAGCCTTTAATCGCCGCGTTTTGGCGCAGGCGCAGGATACGCGCACACCACTTCTGGAACGGCTGCGCTTTCTCTGCATCGTCTCCAGCAACATGGACGAGTTTTTCGAGATTCGCGTGGCGGGCTTAAAAGAGCAGATTCGCGCCCGCGCCTCCCGCCTGACCACGGACGGTAAAACGCCCGCCGAAGTCTTCCGGCTGGTGTGCAAAGAAGCGCACGCGCTGGTCGAAACGCAATACCGGATTTTTAACGATGACGTGCTGCCGGAGCTGGCAACCGAAGGCATACAATTTATCCGTCGCACCCTCTGGAACGACGCGCAAGCCGCCTGGATTCGGGATTATTTCGACCGCGAAGTGATTCCCGTGCTGACCCCCCTGGGGCTTGACCCCTCGCATCCCTTCCCGCGCCTCTTGAACAAGAGCCTCAACTTCGCCGTCGCGTTAGAAGGCAAGGACGCCTTCGGGCGCAGTTCCGGCGTTGCCATCGTGCAAGCGCCAAGACTCTTGCCGCGCGTGGTGCAACTGCCGCCGGAACTGGCGGGCTGCCCCTACGCCTTCGTGTTCCTGTCTTCCATTTTGCATGAATTTGTCGGGGAACTGTTTTCCGGCATGAGCGTGCAGGGCTGCTACCAGTTCCGCGTCACCCGCAATTCCGATTTGTTTGTGGATGAGGAAGAAATCACCAATCTGCGTACCAAGCTGCAAGGCGAATTGCCGCACCGACATTTTGGCGACGGCGTGCGGCTGGAAGTGGCGGATAGCTGCTCGCAGACCATCGCCGATTTTCTGCTCGGTGAGTTTGGCTTGCACGAAGAAGACCTGTATCGCGTCGGCGGTCCGGTGAACCTCGTGCGCCTGATGCAAGTGCCGGACGGCATCGAGCGCCCCGACCTGAAATTTTCGCCCTACACGCCCAGCCTGCCCAAAGGTCTGATGCAGGAAAAAAACACCCATATTTTTGCCCTGCTGCGGCAGGGCGACATCCTGCTGCACCATCCCTACCAATCCTTTGCGCCCGTCATTGACCTGCTGCGCGTCGCCGCCAGCGACCCGGAAGTTGCCGCCATCAAAATGACCATCTACCGCACAGGTTCGGATTCCGTGCTGATGCAATCCCTGATTCGCGCCGCGCAAAATGGCAAGGAAGTCACCGTGGTGATGGAACTGATGGCGCGTTTCGACGAAGAAGCCAACATCAGTTGGGCAACCCGGCTGGAAGAAGCGGGCGCGCATGTGGTCTACGGCGTGGTCGGCTACAAGGTGCACGCCAAGGCGCTCCTGATTGTGCGCCGTGAAGAAGGGCAACTGCGCCGCTACACCCATCTCGGCACTGGCAATTACCACCCGCGCACCGCCCGCCTGTACTGCGATTTCGGCTTGCTGACCGCCAACGAAGAAATCGGCAGCGACGTGGCGGAAGTCTTCAAACAACTCACCGGTCTTGGCAAGGCACGCACCCTGCGCCATCTCTGGCAAGCCCCGTTCACCCTGCAACCCAACATCGTCGCCGCGATAGCGGCGGAAGCGGAACACGCCCGCGCGGGTAAAAAAGCCCGCATCATCGCCAAGATGAACGCCCTGCTGGAACCGGAAACCATCAACGCCCTCTACGCCGCCGGAAAAGCGGGCGTGAAAATCGACCTCATCGTGCGCGGCGTCTGCGGACTCAAACCCGGCGTACCGGGACTCTCCGAAAACATCCGCGTGCGCTCCATCATCGGGCGTTTTCTCGAACATCATCGGGTGTTTTATTTCCTTGCCGACGGCGAAGAAAAACTCTACCTCGCCAGCGCCGACTGGATGGAACGCAACTTCTTCCGCCGCATCGAACTCGCCTTCCCCATCCTCGATGCCCGCCTGAAAAAACGCGTCATGCAGGAAGGCTTGCGCTGCTACCTCGCGGACAACACGCAAGCGTGGGAAATGGCATCCGATGGCAGCTATACGCGCAAAA
Organism: Betaproteobacteria bacterium; assembly: GCA_025997095.1. Classification (GTDB taxonomy): domain Bacteria; phylum Pseudomonadota; class Gammaproteobacteria; order Burkholderiales; family Rhodocyclaceae; genus Azovibrio. Next base: position 22,788 of record BNUD01000028.1, read on the forward strand.
TCGCGTTAAGGGCGAAGGCGCATAACGCGCAAGAAGAATTGATGAAATAGCCGGAGCGTCGGCAAACTTTGCAGCGGTTTCTCGTTGGGTAAGGCTGATGCCCTGCACATGAAACGTGCCCGACCTACGGGTCTGCCAGGTTCGCCGTTTCCGGGAGCGCCGGCGTCCCCGCCGGCGGGTTTGGCTCCGCGCGAAAAATCTTAAAACCGCCGGCGGGGACGCCGGCGCTCCCAGGCACCTGACACAACCACCCCACCACCCCCATCCCCGCTGCCCTACCCGTGGCGAGGCAGGCGGTGAGCAGGTAGCCGCCGGTGGGGGCTTCCCAGTCCAGCATTTCTCCGGCGCAGAAGACGCCGGGGATTTGTTGCAGCATCAAGCTTTCGTTCAGGGCGGAGAAAGACACGCCGCCTGCGGTGCTGAGGGCTTCGTCCAGCGGTCTGGGGCGTTGTATGGGGAGTTCAAGATGTTTGATATGGGTGGCGAGTTGTGCGGCATCGCGCAAGACTTCCGGCGGCAGGCATTCGTGCAGCAGTTGCGTTTTGACGCCCGTCAGTCCCGCGCGGCGGCGCAGGTGATTGGCGAAGGAGTCGCGCCCGCGCGGGCGGGAGAGTTCGGCGTTCAGACCTTCCTGCGCGACATCGGGCAGTAAGTCCAGCGTGAGTTTGGCAACACCGTCGCGTTCGATGGCGTCGCGCAGGGGTGCTGACAGGGCATAAATCAGACTGCCTTCGATGCCGTGTTCGGTGATGACGAAATCGCCACGACGCGGCGGAAAGCCCGCGCAAGCGGCGCTGACGGTTTTGACCGGGAAACCCGCGCAACGGGCGCGGAAATGGTCGCTCCAATCCACGTCAAAGCCGCAGTTGGCGGGGCGGAAGGGGGCGAGGAGAATGGCTTCTTCCGCCAGCGTTTGCGCCCATGCGCCGTCGGAACCCAGTTTTGACCAGCTTGCGCCGCCCAGGGCGAGCAGCACGGCGGCGGCGTTGAAACTGCATTTGCCTTCCGGCGTGTCGAACAATAATTGTTCGCCCTGCCAGCCTTGCCAGCGGTGGCGCATGTGAAAGCGCACCCCCAGTTCGCGCAGGCGGGCACGCCATGCGCGCAGCAGGGGCGCGGCTTTCATGCCTTCGGGAAAGATGCGTCCCGACGAGCCGACAAAGGTGGCGATGCCCAATCCGGCAGCCCACGCGCGCAGGTCGTCGGGGGGAAAGGCGCGAATCGCGGCTTCCAGACGGGGGCGGGCGTCGCCGTAGCGTTGCAGGAAGTTTTCCAGCGTTTCGGCGTGCGAGAGGTTGAGTCCGCTTTTGCCCGCCATGAGAAATTTGCGCCCGACACTGGGCATGGCGTCGAAGCAATGCACATTGAATCCTGCGCGCGCCAGCGTTTCCGCCGCCATCAGACCGGCGGGACCGCAACCGATGACAGCGACAAAAATTTTTTGCATTTCCTGTTCCTGATCTGTCAAATTTGTCGCAGGAATTCGGCGGGCGTCAGAATTTTGGGACGCGTCAAACCTGATTCGAGAAAATCCTTGTCGCCAGTCAGGAGAATATCCACTTTTGCAGAAAGGGCAGCCCGCAGGATTGGGCGGTCAGCAGCATCGCGGATGCTGCTTTCTTCGTTCATCACCAACTCCGGTGTTGGAATCAATTCGAGTTCGGGCAAGGTGAGCGCGAGAAAGTTTTCCAACTGGTCGAGTTTGTGGGGAAATTTGCGCTTATAGACGCGCCGCAGCTCTTCCAGATTCTGCTCGCAAATCACGCCCCGATTGGGCGCGGTAATCGCCTGAATAAAGGCGAGAAAAGGCGTTCCTTCCCGACTGCGCGAGGCGGAAATCAAAACATTCGTATCCAGCAGAATTCGCATCAGCCTTCTATTTCCGTCCGAATGTTCCGCACCAAATCCATTACGTCATCATCATTCTGAATGCCCGCCCGCTCGAATTCGCCGTGCATACTTTCCTGTAGCATTTTCATGGCGTAGAGCGCGGAATTCATCAGGATAACCCGATCGTTCTGGCGAATCATCGTTACCCGATCTCCAACGCCAACACCCAGAGCGTCGCGGATATCTTTGGGCAGGGTCAGTTGACCTTTCGCCATGATTTTTGCGGTATCGACGATTAAATTGTCCATTTTGACAAGCTCCATTATTCGGGCAAGTTCCAACTTTTCCGACTTTCCCTACTTTTCATACCAAAATTATGGTCGCTCTGGTGCTGTAAGTCAAAATCAAACGCTCAATCCAGCAAAATCAAATTATCCCGATGCACAAGGCTTTGTTCATCGACGTAGCCCAGCAGTTTTTCGATGTCTTTTGAGGCGTGACCGGCGATGCGTTTGGCGTCGTAGTGTCCGTAATTGGCGAGTCCGCGCGCGATTTCTTTGCCGTTTGGCGCGATGCAGCCGACGGCGCTGCCGCGTTCAAATTCTCCGATGACGGAGAGGACGCCAACGGGCAGGAGGCTTCTGCCAGCGGTGAGCGCCGCGACCGCGCCGTCGTCCAGATAGAGTTGTCCGGCGGTTTGCAGGTGATCCGCCAGCCATTGTTTTTTGGCGGCAAGCGGCAGAGTTTTCGAGATGAGCAGGGTGCCGACGGATTCTCCGGCAGCCAGGCGGGTGATGACATCCGGTTCGCGCCCGGAGGCGATGACGGTGTGCGCGCCACTTTTCGCGGCGCGTTTGGCGGCGAGTATTTTGGTGATCATGCCGCCCGTGCCGACTTCGCTGCCTGCGCCACCTGCCATGGCTTCCAGTTTGGCGTCGCCCGCAATCGCTTCTGCGACCAGCGTGGCGGTTTTGTCTTTGCGCGGGTCGGCGGTGTAAAGACCGGACTGGTCGGTGAGGATAATCAACGCATCGGCTTCCAGCGCGTTGGCGACCAGCGCGCCCAATGTATCGTTGTCACCGAAACGGATTTCATCGGTCACAACCGTGTCATTTTCGTTGATGATGGGTACAACGCCAAGGTTTAAGAGCGCGTTCAGGGTGGAACGGGCGTTCAGGTAGCGTTTGCGGTCGGCGAGGTCGTCGTGGGTGAGCAGGATTTGCGCGGTATGGACGCCGTGGATAAAAAAGGCTTCCTGATAGATTTGCGCCAGCCCCATTTGCCCGACGGCGGCGCAGGCTTGCAGTTCGTGCACTTCGCGCGGGCGTTTATCCCGCCCCAAACGCTGCATTCCGCAGGCAATCGCGCCGGAGGAAACCAGCGCGACCTGTCGCCCCGCCAGCCGTAACTGGGCGATTTGCCGTACCCATTCGGCGATGGCGGCGTGGTCGACGCCCGCGCCGTTGCCCGTAATCAGCGCGGAACCAACTTTAATGACAAGACGATGCGCCTGGGCTAACAGGGTCATGCGGATTCCTCGTCGGCGTCCGCTGCCGTTTCTGGTTCCTGCTCGTTTTCCAGCGCATTTTCATGCTCACGGGATGCTTGCAGCACGTCCATCAGACGATAGGTGATTTCCCTGGTGCCCTCGCCGGAAATGGCGGCGATAGCGAAATACGGTTGTTGTCCCGTTGCATCCTGCGTCGCCTGACGATAGGCGGCAAGAAAATCCGCCACGCGCTGTTCGCGTTCGTCTTCGGGAATCAGGTCGAGTTTGTTCAAGACCAGCCAGCGCGGTTTGGCGACCAGCGTCGGGTCGTGTTTTTCCAGTTCGCGCACGATGGCGAGCGCGTCTTCGACCGGATTGGCGTTCGGGTCGAAAGGTGCCAAATCGACGAGGTGCAGCAGAATGCGGGTGCGCTGCAAGTGTTTCAGAAAGCGCACGCCCAAACCCGCGCCGTCGGCAGCGCCTTCAATCAGGCCCGGCACATCGGCAATGACGAAGGAACGCTGCTCATCCACGCGCACCACGCCGAGATTGGGATGCAGGGTGGTAAAGGGATAATCCGCCACCTTGGGGCGCGCCGCCGAAACCGCGCGGATGAAGGTGCTCTTGCCCGCGTTGGGCAAACCCAGCAAACCCACGTCCGCCAGCACCCGCAATTCCATCCGCAATTCGAATTCTTCGCCCGCCTCGCCCTTGGTGCATTTGCGCGGGGCACGGTTGACGCTGGATTTGAAATGGATATTGCCGAGTCCCCCCTTGCCGCCCCTGGCGAGTTGCACCTGCATCCCGTCTTTGGGCAGATCGGCGAGCATTTCGTCGCTGTTCTGGTCGTAGACCACCGTGCCCACCGGCACCCTCAAGGTGATGTCCTTGCCCGCCGCGCCGTAGCAATCCGCGCCACGTCCGTTTTCGCCGCGCGGGGCGAGAAATTTGCGGGTGTAGCGGTAATCGACCAGCGTGTTCAGATTGCGATCCGCCAAAATGAAAATACTGCCGCCGCGCCCGCCGTCACCTCCATCGGGGCCGCCCAGAGGGATGTATTTCTCGCGGCGAAACGAAGCGACGCCATTGCCGCCGTCGCCGGCCTTGATGTAAATTTTCGCTTCGTCGATGAATTTCATGAGGTTGATTTCCGAAATTAAAAAACCCTATCCGTACCGGATAGGGTTTTTATCTTCCAGCGGACGCCTTTTAGAGGGCGGCTGCGGGCAGGATGCTGACCACGCGGCGATTTTTCGCGCCCTTGATGGCGAAATCCACCGTGCCGTCTTTCAGCGCGAACAAAGTATGGTCTTTGCCGATGCCGATGCCGTCGCCCGCGTGGAACTGGGTGCCGCGCTGACGCACGATGATGTTGCCCGCCAGCACGAACTGACCGCCGTAACGCTTGACGCCCAGGCGCTTGGATTCCGAGTCGCGGCCGTTACGTGAACTGCCGCCAGCTTTCTTGTGTGCCATGTGATAACTCCTTCAAACCCGACCGCATCAAGCCGCAATGGCGTCGATACGCAACTCGGTGTAATTCTGACGATGCCCCTGATGTTTCTGGTAATGCTTGCGACGGCGCATCTTGAAAATTTTGATTTTGTCATGACGACCGTGCGAAACCACGGTAGCCTTGACGGCTGCCCCAACCACCAGAGGGGCGCCGACTTTCACACTTTCGCCTTCGCCTACGAGAAGGACCTGATCGAGTGTGATTTCTGCGCCAACGTCTGCCGGTATCTGTTCTACTTTAAGTTTTTGACCAGCGGAAACACGATACTGTTTGCCCCCGGTTTTTATGACCGCGTACATGTTGGACTCCAAGGAACTGCGTGAAAAAGAACCGGAGATTATACCGGTTTTACGTTTTTGGTCAAGGGATTGCATCATGTTGTGTCACGAGTTTTCAATTTGTCCGGTCTTGTAGCAAATGAAGTGTCCGGTTGTCATATTCTCCATATTCCCCAAGAGGAGGCAGGAGACTGGTGTATCACGGCTATCCCCGCATCACCTGGCCGACCTCGCGTATGCTCGGTCGCTTCACCGTCAGCCCCGACGACATCGCTAAACGCACGCTCGTGGACGGACCTTTGGGGATTCCCCTGCTGTACCACGACGGCGGTAAAGTTGCGGAGGATTACGTCAAGGCGATGGCGCGTTTGCTGGAAGATTCCAATGCGGCGCTGGCGTTGAAATAGGTTCAATCAGGGCGGGACGAGGGGCGCTCGCGCAAGAGTGGGGGGAGCAGGATGCTCCCGCTACTTCGTCAAAAGCGAGGAGCGCAGCGACGTGGCAATCTTGGCGACCAAGGAGATCTGCGCTCCTCGCTTTTGACGCCGCTGGGCGTCGCCGTCCACCTGGGAGCGCTGGCGTCCCCGCCGGCGGGGTTGGTTCCGCGCGAAAAATCTTAAAACCGCCGGCGGGGACGCCGGCGCTCCCAGGGTGGCGCGAACGCATTGCGGTTGTCGCTTGGGCGGATTCCAGAATGAAGTGCAATACCCCACTTTCTGGTAGGGTGTCGGATAAAAAAAGATTACGAACACATAGCGGCGGACGAAAGAAATGAGATTCAGCGCGGGTTGAATCTTGGGTTGAGTTGCCGCGCGATCGCGCGGCAACTCAAGCGAGCGCCGTCAAGCATCACCCGCGAAA
>BNUD01000029.1 GCA_025997095.1 Betaproteobacteria bacterium
AATGGCCTCGCTTGCTGGCAGCGGTTCCGCACGAATAACGCCTGAACATGCTGAACCATACCCCTCTCCCACTGTACATACCGGACACATCCTGAACACCTGTCTACGATGTGTCCGGTATGTACACCCACAAGGAGAGAGGGTTGATTCGAGCGGCTTGGCCGTTACAAAACATGTCTTCGGCATTCATGCGATCCCCCCTCATCTTGCAGCCTTTGCAGGCAATCACTGACCCATTGAAAGCCAATATGCTCCTGCTCAAGTCGCACACCCATGCGGATACGGTTATCCCGTAAATCGTCATAGAGAGCGCTTTCTTCGGGTGTCAGTCGGGGTAAGTCCGCACGCAGGGGATTATCCTCATTGCCCCAGACGGCGGCATGGGCATCGAGCGTAGACCTGTCCATCAGGAACGATTCCACATGCTCGAAGTGCGCGCGTAGCTGATTCAGAATGCCGAAGCCGTGTGTGTCGAGGTCGCCCCAGTAATGAATTTTGCATTGCCGCAACCAATGACCGCGCGCCAATGCTGCCCAGCCGTAACCCTTGCCGAAGATCACCATCGCCTCTGGCATCGCTGGAAAGGCGAGAAAGTTGGTTTCGTTCTCGGTGATGAAGACGCGCTTCACGGCGAGTTGCAAGCGGCTGAAATTCTCTGCGTCCAGACTCACATCAGGACATACCGAACCGGGGAGCGCAAAAATCGCCGGGTCAAGCACCCGAAAGCGGATGTGCAACGGTTTTTCCTGAAAGCCGTAACGGGCGGCAAACTGGCTGATACCAGTCCGGGTCGCCTCTATCGCCTCTGCGGGCAACGCCAAATCCAGCAAGCCCGTCAGCGCCCCACGATGCGTTTCGATGAATTTGCTGTGCACACCGGGCAAATCCACTTGTCGCAGGTAGATGCCGGGACGGGGATGTTCGAGCAACCAATCCACCACTGCCAGCAAGCGAGGCCATTCGGCGTACAGTTCCAGGGCTTGCAGGGGGCGCTTTTCCAGCCACGGCAGCAGGCGCGGATGCGTTTGCCGGGTAGTGGCGACCTGCGCCGCAAAGCGCTCCCATTCCCGACACTTTCCCAGGCAGTTCAGCGCATCCTGCACCCGATCGACCCAGACACTCGCGGGCATTTTTTGTAGCCCCTGAACGCGGTGATGAATGTCCTGCCACTCAATGCGTACCGCGCGCTCACTCGCCAATTCCGCCACCCATACGCGCACAGCATCAAAGTGTTGCGTGATGTCGGCAGAAGCGGGGGATTTTTTAAGGGACAGACGCAGGGGGAAGCGGGGATTGCCGCTCACCACGTCACGCAACAACTCACCGCGCTCCCACAGCCTTTGCAATTGCGCCCGCAGGTCTTTGCCGCTCGTCCACGTCATTGCAGCGGTTCCTGTGCGGCGCGCTTCGCCCGATACTCCTCAATGGGCAAATTACGCAATCTGGATTTCTGCCCGCCTTCGTTGTGCACCAGCCCCACGCTGGCGACGAAGGGTTCGATGATGTGGATTTTCTGGAGCGGCGTCACAATCAACAATTGCAGCTTAAGTTGCCGGAACAGTCTCAGCCCGTACTGCGCGGATTCATCAGAACCGCGACCAAAGGCTTCGTCAATCATCACAAAACGGAAGGAGCGCGAACGCGCCGCGCCGCCCCAATCCAGACCAAACTGGTAGGCCAGACTGGCGGCCAGAATGGTGTAGGCGAGCTTTTCTTTTTGCCCGCCGGATTTTCCGCTGGAATCCGAATAGCGTTCATGCTCGGTGTCATCCGTGCGCCAACGCTCGATGGCGGCGAACAGGAACCAGTTGCGGACATCGGTGACTTTTGCCGTCCAGCGCCGATCCTGCTCGGACAAGCCTTCGCGCCCCCGAAAACGGTCGATGATGGCTTTGACTTGCAGAAATTTGGCTTCGGAATACTGGTTGTCATCGCCGCCGCCGATGGCGCCATCGGTACAGGCACGCAAGTCCTGCTGGAAGTTACGGATTTCAGCATCCGGGCTGGTTTCCGATTCCAGCACAATGTAACGCCCCTGTTCGTAGTCAATCTCACTCAAGGACTTGTTGATGTGGGTGATGCGCTCCTTGATGGTCACGCGCTCCTGCTCCAGCTTGGCATTGAAAGCGGCGATCTCGTGGATGGTATTGACGTTGAGCAATTCCTTGAATCGGCTGACGAAGCGCGGCAGATCATCCCGATTTAATTGCGTGAGCAGGTTTTCATACTCGAATGCCGCTTCGAGGCTCGCGTCTATCTCGGCGGTTTCGAGTTTGAAGGCTTCTTTGAAGGAGGACATCGCCTTGATGATTTTCTCGACCAGACGTTTCTGCTTCTGGTCTTCGGCGTCGATTTTCTCCTGCAACCATTTGCGGACATCCTGCTCACGGTTGTCACAGGATTCAACCGTCAGTTGATGTTCGCCCAACGCTTCGGCACACATGGTTTCCAGCTTCGATGCGCGCGCGGCATCCATGCTCACGTCCTGAAGCAGCAAGACGGTTTGCTGGCGCAGACTTTCTGCCCTCGCGCGGCGTTCTTTCAGCGCGCCCCGCTCATCGTATGCGCCCTTCAATTCGGCTTCGGTTTTTTGCACTTCCTCTTGCACATCGCGCAAACGCGCATTCAATTGTTTGAGCACGTCGGATGCCGACGCCAGCCTGTTGCGCTCGTCTGCCAACGCCGCAATTTCCGTCGCCACGCTGCCCCAATCCAGTTCATCGAAGGCGGTAAATTCTTCCAGCCGGGTCAGGGCTTCGAGTTGCAGCGCAAGGCTGTCGCGCTCTTTTTGAACGGCAGCAATCTGGCTGCCCACTTCACCCAGATGAATTTCGAGCAGGCGGCGTTTGGCTTCCAGCGCGGCAATCTTCGCCTCATTGCTCCACCCCAGGATGTAGCGACTGCGGTCGTCGATACGATGCCGGTCGTCCTTTTCATGGCGTCCGCCCGGCTCCTTGATTTGCCCCGCGATCGTGATGGCGCGGGTTTCGCGGCGGAACTGTTCTTGCGTGACACAGCACGCCACATCGAAACGATGCGCCAATTCACGCTCCAGCCACGCGTAACAGGGAGAATCGGATTTGAGTTTGAGTTTCCTCACCAGTGAATCGCGGTGCAATTCGGGCGATTCCCCCGTTTTGCGTAGACGCATATGAAAATACACCAGGCGACCACGCAGATGGCTCTTGTCCACCCATTCCGCAACCGCCCTGTAATGTTCATCGGGCACCAACAGCGCCAGACCGAAGCCGCGCAACAGGCGTTCGGCAGCGCCTTCCCAATCGCGCGCTTCCTCGCGCACCTGAATCAATTCGCCCGCAAAAGGGATGTCCTCCACGTTCAGGTTCAAGGCGCTACACAACGCGGCGCGAATCTGGATTTGCCGATCGTCAATATTGCTGCGGCGACGCTTGAGACTGTCGATCTCGGCAGTTTGCGCCGCGTGCTCTTGCCTGCCTGACTGTAGGGCAACGCCACGCTCGTTCAGGGTGTTCTGCAAATCGGCGTCGCGGTGACGCCCTTCTTCGCGCCAGATTTTGAACTGCCCATGTTGGCGCGTGAAGCTTTCCACATCCGTGGATATCGGCTCACCCAACACGGCAACCAATTTGCCATAGCGTTCGGCTTTGAGCTTGCGGGCATCACGCAACGGTTCTTTCTGGCGAATCTCTGCGGCAAGCCGCTCCAGTCGGTCGCCACCGTTGTTGCCGATGGCTTGTTTCAGTTCGTCGATTTTGAGATTTTGCCCCGCGCGCACGGCCTCAAGGCGTAGAACCTGCCGCTCTACCCGCGCCCACTCTTCCGCCAACAGCGTCAGACGCTTCTTCAGCAGGTCGAGCTTCAGGATCGCAAAGTGAGGATGCAGGGATTCACGGCAACCTTTCAATCCCTCGACCTCGGCAAGTAACGCGCCATGCCGGTTGCAATCCGCCACCAGCGGCGTCAGCAATGCAACCTGCTGCTGCGCCTTGACCACCGCCTGATGGGCACGCGTGAGGTCATCGAAATGCTCAATCAATGCCAGAATGCGTGTGTCCACATCCGATGGCTCCAGCATATGATTGCGAACAAAATCAGTGAGATTGCCCACGGATTTCATCGACACCGTTTGGTGGAACAATTCCAGCGCCTGATCGTTTTCGATCCCAAAGCGACGGCGAAACCAGGCGGCATACTGGGTAAAACTGTCCTGCACTTCAGCCCCGGCGCTCCGCAGTCTTTTACGCAGTTGGGCAATGTCGGCACCGAAACGGGAAAAATCGTCCGCAATCGACAAGGCGCGTTCCGCACCCAAAAAGAAACGTGCGGGCTGCCCCTGCGCGTCTTTCATCCAGAACACCTGCGCCAGCGTCACTGTCTGGTCATAGCCCGCGTTGCGGAACACACCAAGAATGACAGAGTAATTGTTCTGGTCGCGCAGGCTGACAGGTTTGGCTGCCCCGGTCGCTTCGTTGCGCTCGGACTTGTAGTGCCCAAGCACATAAGAGCGCAAGGTTCGCTCCTTGCTGTCGGCTCCGGCGGCCTGTTGTAGGCAACACGGTTGGCGGGCACCAGCAGCGTGGTGATGGCATCCACCAGCGTGGATTTGCCTGAGCCGATGTCGCCGGTGAGCAAGGCATTCCTGCCGTCAAGTTGCAGTGTCCACACCTCGCCGTCAAAAGTGCCCCAGTTGAACACTTCCAGCCGCTGCAAGCGAAAGCCGGAGAGCGTATCGTCGGCTGCAAAGTCGAGGTCAAAGCTGAGCGGGTCATTCATGGTGTGGTTTCTTCTTTGAAGTTTGCAGGGAAAACCCCTTCGGGGTGAGGCGATATTTCTGCTTGCTGCTGGTTGGTTTATCGGGGTGGGTCATTTCGATGACGCCTAGCGTCAGAGCCGGAAGCAGATACGCATCACGGAAATGGTCTTCGTGTTTCAATCCAAGCGCGTTCTGAATGTCTGTGCGCTTCATTTCACCAGAGATGATCGCTAACAGTCGCCGGACTTCCCCGGTAACTTCCCCGGTAACTTCCCCGGTAACTTCCCCGGTAACTTCCCCGGTAACTTCCCCGGTGACTTCCCCGGTAACTTCCCCGGCACGCGCCATCGAGCGCCAGACCACCGCCCTGAACTGGTCGCGTTCGTCAATCAAATCGGTGTGCGGCCAGACACCCAGCGCGCGCGGGATGCCGGTGCCCATCCCCCGGTAGGGCAGGATATGCGCGGTGTGTTCGGCAAGTACCCGGTTGCGCCGGTTGGAACGTCCGGCGCGAATGTCTGCCGACGTGAGCGTGTCGGGCAGGGAGCCGGGGCTGATAATTTCCACCCGGTCAGCGAACACGAACAGCCGGATGGTGGAACTGGTGAAGAAGTCGCGGTGCACCAGCGCGTTGACCAGCAATTCAACGAAGACCTCTTCCGGCACCTCCAACTGCCCCAGGCTGTTAAAGCCCTGATCGCCCTGCACATGATGCAGATTGCGTTTGATGAAGGCCATGCCCCGCTTGTATTGCTCTTCCAGTTGACCGTCGATATTTTCGCTATCGAGATAGCGATGATCGGACAGCAGCGTGCCGGGGAAAGCCACGGCGGTGATTTCGCAGACATGCAGGCGACGTTGCGGATTTCTGCCGAACAGCAGCATCCCTGCCAGATTGGGCACACCATCGGCGGCAAGTTCGATGTTCTCCAGCAAAGCGGAGAGCGTCAGGCCTGTTTGCTCCGGCTCTTGCCCATAGCGGCGTTTGAAATAACGACCAAAAGCGCGCTCGTCGATCTCCTCTACGCTGGCGTTGTACACCGGCACCTGATCGGCATGAAGCAGCATGGCGCGCTGGAACAGACGCTGGATTTCCTCCCGCGCGGTGACGTGCCGCTTGTCGGAGCCGCTTTTTACCCAGATACGGCCCTGATTGTCGGTATAAGGCTTGTTCAAACCGTCCGCCACCGAGACGACGATGACCACACCTTGCGTGGTCTGGATGTTGTCAGTTGTCGGATGGATGGGCGGATGAACGTGTTGGGATGCGGCATTGGAGATGAGTTGATTCAGCCGCCGCACATGGGTGGCATCCAGCCCTCTGATGATGCCTTCATCCTCTACGCCCAACAGCAGATAACCCCCGCCGCTATTCGCAAACGCAGCAAGCTCTGCCGCAACACTGTCCGCGTTGGTCTCGTTGCGCTTGAACTGGTGGCGGCTGTCTTCGCCGCGCGCGAGGAGTTGGAGGAGATCGGCTTCGGTCATTGGCTTATCTGGAAATCAGAATCTTTGGTCGCTACACCCGATAGTTGCGTTTGGTAAACCCCCAGCCGCGCATCAAACTCACTCAACCATTGCGCATCCACAAAAGCCTTCAGAATGCGGCGTACCTCGTAGCTGGCAACGCCCCCTGCCGCGCCCGCCGTGGGCTTCAACTTGTGCAGAAAACCCAGTTCCACCACCTTGTTGATCGTGCCCTCAATCTGGTCGATCAGCTTTGCCTCATTGGTGCCATCGGGCAGAAAAACCCGCACCAGTTCAACAATATCGTCCCGCCCAAGCACCAGCCGCGTATCACTGCCGCTGGCGTCAAACTCGGCCAGTTTCCGGCGCAGCAATGCCAGCAGCAAGCTCACCGGAAACGACAGGGGACGACGTGCCACCAGCCGGGGCAGGCGTGGCGACGGGTCATCATCCGCAGGTTCCGGACGGCTCTTCAGAAAGGCGTAACCCTCCGCCTCATCCAGCACCAGTTCAAGATTGAGCACCGCCACGTAGTCGCGCACCCGCGCTTGCAGATTCAAGAGCGCAGCCCAGAGGCGCTCGTCGCCATCCCGGTAAAGAACGCTTTTGAGCAGACTGATGAGCAGCGCCGACAAATCTGCGGCAGGCGCTACTGTCGGTGGCGTGTTGATGAATGCGTCTTCCATCCCCTGCTTTCATTTTTTGTCCGAGGCGTAAAAATCACCCGTGGCAAGCGGGCGCTTCGCGTCAGCGCCGCACCGTCTTCCGCCACGGCCTGCCAGTGAATGGGTTCGATGGTGCGCTCATCCACTGTCATTTGAAAAACATCACTGCCAAGCTGCAAGTAGGCGATTAATTCAGCCAGACCTTGTCGCAAAGGTCGAGCCTTCACAAGCTCGCTCAAATTTGTTTGCGCCCGCTCTTGCAAGGCATGACGAATATGAGCCGTGATTGCGCCCTTGTCCACCACCACCTGCTCGAACAGCACGGCGGGATCAATGTTTTCATCGCCTGCCTGCAAGGTCAGATTGGCAATCATCGGCTTAACGGCAGGCGTAAACAAAGGACGTTCCAGCGCCAGTTCAATGTCCGCACACGCCTGGGCGATCTCCATCACATTGCCAGCGGGCGGTGTGGCGCGCAGCGCCAGCGCCTTGCTCTCGATGCCATGCAGAATGTCCATGATGCGACGGTTTTCCAGCCAGGCCTGATCGTCGAGGAAACGCCGCAATTGCTGCGACAAGGCAGCAACCGTGCGCTGGGTGTGCTCACCGGCGTCCATCCAGTCGTAATGCACACGCAGGATACGAGCGTCAGGATTCAGGGCGATCACGGCGGGGAGCGTCAGCACGCGCGCCAGTAATTCGGTCAATTCTTCCTGACGACTGCCAGACAGCAGAAATTCCCAAAAAGCACGGAAGCTCCTGCCCTGATCGGAGTCGCCAATGGCATCACGCTCGCCCATGATGTCTTCCAGCAATGCGCCCTTGCTGCCTTCCCACCGGGCAATGCGTTCGCGCACGCGCCGATCCAGTTGACGAAAGTTGTGTTCCACCTCGCGGAAGTCCGTCAGCAACTCGCGCGCGCCCTGCATGAATTGCTGAAAGCGATCTTTCAACGCGGTATCGTCGAGCAAGGCAATATCGCCCGCCAACACCTGCGCGATCTCGGCGTCAATTTCGTCGCGTTTTTTGTGCAGTTCCTTAAGGCGTTTAGCCGGGTCAGCCTCGCTGCCTTCGCTCATCTGCCTGAGCAAGTCAAACAACGTGAGCAGGCGCGACTCCGTGCCGACAAACTGCCGTTCAGACAATTGTGCCAGCCAGGCAATCGCTTTCTCGGTCGCGGGCGTCAAATCGAACTGCGCTTCATCTGTACCGGGGCGGTAAAACTTGCGTAGCCACCCTTTGTCGGGCGCAGCCCACTCGTTCAGATAATTGAGTCCGCTGCCGGGAAACAGGCTGTCATCACCGATCTGCTGACGCAGGGCATACAACTCATCCTCCAGCGCCTCCGCCAAATCCGCCGCCGCCATCACCCGCACATTGGGCACGACAAACACCCGATGCAGAAAACTCGCCACCAATGCCACATGCGGCGAACACAACAAACGCCATGCAGGATGGTGGGCGCGAAGCGCATTGAGGGTGGCGTAGTCGAGCGGCACGATTCAGAAAATTGTCATAAGTTTGCATTAAAAACCAGGGCGCTCTGCCCGCAGAAAAGCGTTGTGCATTATAGAAGATGGCGCGCAGCGTATAAGGCATAAAATATGGAATCCGGCGGCTCACCATCCCCCCTCTGGTAAAATGCCGCTTCCTTCCAGCCTCCCGATCATCATGACGCAACCCGCCGCCCCCGAACTCGCTCGCCACACGCCAATGATGCAGCAGTATTTGGCGTTAAAGCAGCGGCATCCGAATACCTTGCTGTTTTATCGCATGGGCGATTTTTACGAGATGTTTTATGGCGACGCCGAAAAAGCAGCGCGTCTGCTGGACATCACGCTGACCACGCGCGGGCAGTCGGCGGGGCAGCCGATCAAGATGGCGGGGGTTCCTCATCACGCGCTGGAAAATTATCTTGCCCGTCTCGTCAAGCTGGGCGAGTCGGTGGTGATTTGCGAACAGGCGGGCGATCCGAATGGCAGGGGGCCGATGGAGCGGGTGGTGGCGCGCATCGTCACGCCCGGCACACTGACCGATGCCAGCCTGATGGAAGACCGCAAGGACGTGTTGCTCATGGCATTGACGCAGAATCGGCAGCAGGTCGGGCTGGCGCGGCTGAATCTTGCCAGCGGGGAATTTGTGTTGACCGAAATCCCCGCCGCGCAACTCTTTGCAACGCTGGAGCGCATTCGTCCGGCGGAAGTGCTCTTGCCGGAAGGGCTGGACATCGCCCTGCCGGGTGTCGCGAGCAATACCGCCATCGCGCAAACCCGCCGACCGGAGTGGCATTTTTCCGCCGACAATGCCCGCCTGATGTTGCGCGAGCATTTTCATGTGCATTCGCTCGCCGCTTTCGGGGTTGAAGATGACACGGCGGAACTCGCCATCGCCGCCGCTGGCGCGCTGTTGCAATACGCCAGGGATACCCAGTCCAGCGCCCTGCCGCATGTGCAGCGTGTGCACATTGAGGAAGAAAGCGTGTATCTGGGGCTGGATACGGCGACGCGACGCAATCTCGAATTGACCGAAACCCTGCGCGGACAAAGCGCGCCCACCCTGTTTTCGCTGCTCGATGATTGCGTGACCAGCATGGGCGGGCGTTTTCTGCGCCACAGTCTGCACCATCCCTTGCGCGACCCCGGCATCCCCGCCGCGCGTCAGGAAGCGGTGGCGGCGCTCATGGAAAACGACCTCGCCCTACACTTACGCCGCGCGCTGAAAACCCAGGCGGACATCGAGCGCATCGCCGGACGCATCGCCCTGAAAAACGCCCGTCCGCGCGACCTTTCCGCCCTGCGCGATTCTCTGGCGGCGTTGCCGGAGTTGAGTGCGCTCTTGCCCTCTGGCACAGACACGCATCCGCCTCTGCTCGCCCGCTTGAGCGCCGACCTTGCCGCGCCCGAATCGGTGTGGGAACTGCTTTCCCGCAGCATTGCTGAAGAACCTGCCGCGCTCCTGCGCGATGGCGGCGTCATCGCCGCCGGTTTCGATGCCGAACTTGATGAACTGCGCGCCATGAACGACAACTGCGGCGCGTTTCTCATGCAACTGGAAACGCGCGAGCGGGAGCGCACCGGCATTAACAGTCTGAAGGTTGAATTCAACAAGGTGCACGGCTTTTATATCGAGGTCACGCACGCCCATGTCGACAAGATTCCCGACGATTACCGGCGGCGGCAAACCCTGAAAAACGCCGAGCGTTACATCACGCCGGAATTGAAAACCTTTGAGGACAAGGCGCTGTCTGCCCGCGAGCGCGGTCTGGCGCGGGAAAAAGCCTTGTTCGAGGAAATTCTCCAGGCGTTGCAAGCGCATGTCGCAGCCCTGCTCAAAATCGCCCGCGCCATCGCCCAGCTTGACATGCTCTCGTCGTTTGCCGACAGCGCGCGAAAGCGTGACTGGCGTCGCCCGCACTTCACCGACACGCCCGGCATTTTGATTGAAGGCGGGCGGCATCCGGTGGTGGAAGGCGAAATGCGGGAAACGGGCGATTCCTTCATCGCCAACGACCTGAAATTGTCGGAAGCGCGGCGGCTGCTGCTGATTACCGGCCCCAACATGGGCGGCAAATCCACCTACATGCGCCAGACCGCGCTGATTGCCCTGCTCGCCCACATCGGCAGTTTCGTGCCCGCGCAAAAGGCGCTGCTGGGGCCGCTTGACCGGATTTTTACCCGCATCGGCGCGTCCGACGACCTGGCTTCCGGTCGCTCCACCTTCATGGTGGAAATGACCGAAGCCGCCGCCATTTTGCATCAGGCAACGCCCAACAGCCTCGTGTTGATGGACGAAATCGGGCGCGGCACGTCCACCTTCGACGGTCTCGCGCTGGCGTTTGCCATCTGTCGCCAACTGCTCGAAAAGAATAAAAGCCTCACCCTCTTCGCCACCCATTATTTTGAATTGACGCGGCTGGCACAGGATTATCCAACCCTCGCCAATGTGCATCTGGACGCCGTGGAGCATGGCGAGCGCATCGTGTTTTTACACGCGTTGGAAGAAGGCCCCGCCAATCAAAGCTACGGGATTCAAGTCGCCGCCCTCGCCGGAATGCCCGCCGCCGTGGTGCGGGCGGCGAAAAAAGAGTTACGCAAACTGGAAGAAAAAGCGGCTGAAAATCCCCTGCAACCCGACCTTTTTTCCAGTCTGCCCCGCCTCGCGCCCGCGCCGGAAGCGGCAACGAATCCGGCGCTGGAACAACTGGCGGACACCTTATCCGACATCGAGCCGGACAATCTCACTCCGCGCGAGGCGCTGGAACAACTTTACGCGCTGAAAAAACTTCTGCCGTAGGCATATGCCTGACACCCGCCCTCGCCGTATCGCCCACCTGGACATGGACGCTTTTTTCGCCTCCGTGGAACTGCTCTCCTACCCACAACTACGCGGAACACCCGTCGTCGTGGGCGGGGCGAAAGCCATCGTGCCCGATCACGGCGCCCGCTTTGCCCGCTTGAAAGAGTACAGCGGGCGCGGCGTCGTCACCACGTCCACCTACGAAGCCCGCGCGCTGGGCGTTTTCTCCGGCATGGGGCTGATGCATTCCGCCCGCCTCGCCCCGGACGCCATCCTGCTGCCCGCCCGTTTCGACGCCTACCGCGACGCTTCACGCAAGTTCAAAGCCGCCGTCGCGGACATCGCCCCGCTCATCGAAGACCGGGGCATCGACGAAATCTACATCGACCTGACGGACATCCCGGAAGCCACGCACCCGCTCATCGAGCGCATCAAAACCGCCGTGTTCGCCGCCACCGGGCTGACCTGCTCCGTCGGCATCGCGCCCAACAAGCTGCTCGCCAAAATCTGTTCGGATCTGAACAAACCCAATGGCATTACGGTATTGACCGCAGCCGATATTCCCACTCGCATCTGGCCTCTGCCCGCCAGCAAAATCAACGGCATCGGCAAAAAAACCGCCGAACGTCTGCAACACCTGCACATCAGCACCATCGGCGAACTGGCGCAGACGCCCGCAGATCTGCTGATTCGACGCTTCGGCCCGCATATCGGCGTCTGGCTGCACAACGCCGCCAATGGCATCGACGAGCATCCCGTCATCACCTGGCGCGCGCCCAAATCCATCAGCCGCGAAACCACCTTCGAGCGCGACCTGCACGTGCGCCACGACCGCGCCGAACTCTCACAACAATTCACCGCCCTGTGCGAACGTCTGGCGCAAGACCTCGCCCGCAAGGGCTACATGGGGCGCAGCATCGGCGTCAAACTGCGCTTCGCCGATTTTCGCCTGCTCACCAGAGAAATCACCTGCCCACAACCCATATGCCAAGCCGCCGACCTGCGCCGCGTGGCTTCCCAATGCCTGAAACGCATCCCCTTCGACACCGCCGCCCACCAGCGTATCCGCTTGCTGGGAGTACGTTGCGGCAGCCTGGCGGACGGCAGCCATAGCGCCCCTTCCGAAGAACCCGATGCGGCGCGTCTGCCAACATCAAACACGACCACACCCCAACAGGGCGAATTGGCGTTTTGAAATCCAAATTGCCGAGAAAATCTTAAAACCGTCGGCGGGGACGCCGGCGCTCCCAGGCGGGGTTAACCCCCTCCGCGACCAACACAAAAAAAACGCCAAACCCGATATAAACCGGATTTGACGCTCCATTCCTCACCCTGCTCAAGTGGCAGGTGCGGGCGGGAAAGAACTTATTTCTTCTTCGCCTTGGCAGGCTTGGCGCTGTTCAAGGCAGCTTTCAGCTTGGTGCCAGCGGAGAACTTGGCAACGCGGGAAGCCGGGATTTTCAGCGCGGCGCCGGTTTGGGGATTACGACCCGTACGCGCAGCGCGCTCACCAACCGTAAAAGCGCCAAAACCAATCAGGGAAATGCCGTCGCCATTGACCAGCGTTTCGGTAATGACTTCCAGCAAACCGTCCAGGGCGTTACCCGCTGCAACCTTGGAAATATCGCTTTTGGCAGCCAGCGCGTCAATCAGCTCGGATTTATTCAGGTTTTTGCTCATCGTGTGTACTTTCCTGTGTGTGGATAAAAATCGCAACCATACCGCCTTGAAGTCGTTGGCTCCCCTGCGGCAACATCAGATGTGACAAAGGTCATGCGATACATGACCTGTGCTGCATAATTTCATGGCGCGCCCGGAGCGATTCGAACGCCCGACCCCTTGGTTCGTAGCCAAGTACTCTATCCAGCTGAGCTACGGGCGCGCTGCGAAAGGTGGCATTCTAGGGGAAAACAAATGCGCGTGCCAAGCTTTTTGTTGGCACAAGCTTATTACAAGCCGATTACATTGCCTCAATGGTTGCGCTTCGCCATGATTTGCTTCAAGCCGGGAATGTCGAGAATGCGGATATGCCGCTGCTGCACGGCAATCAGACCTTCTTCCTGAAAGCGGGAAAAGGCGCGGGAAACGGTTTCCAGCTTCAAGCCCAGGTAGCTGCCGATTTCTTCACGCGTCATGCGCAGGTTGAATTCGGCGGGCGAAAAGCCGCGCGCGGTAAAGCGTTGCGAGAGGTTCAAGAGAAAGGCGGCGATGCGCTCCTCGACGCACATCATGCCCAGGAGCGTCATCACGCCGTGGTCGCGCACGATTTCGCGGCTCATGATTTTGTGGAAGTGACGCTGCAAGGTCTGGATCTCGCGCGACAGGCTTTCCAGACGGAAGAAGGGAATATGGCAAACCTCGCTGTCTTCCAGCGCGACCGCGTTGCAGGTGTGGCGTTCCGTGCAAATGCCATCCAGCCCCAGAAGTTCGCCCGCCATCTGAAAGCCCGTGACCTGATCGCGCCCGTCTTCGAGCAGCACGTCCGTTTTGAAAAAACCGGCGCGAATGGCGTAGATGTATTCAAATGCCTGACCCACGCGGTACAGGCTGTCGCCGCGCTTGACGCGCTTTCTGACGCTGATGAGCGAATCCAGGCGCATCATTTCGTCGTCGGAAAGTCCAAGCGGCAAACAAAGCTCGCGCAGATTGCAATTGGAACAGGCGGCCTTGATGACCGCAAACGGGGTTTCCCTGGGAGGTGTGTCCTTGGCTGCCTTGCTGGGGGGGGACATGCAGATTCCTTGTCTCTGTTGTTCTGTTGTTGTAATGGGTTGACTCAGGTCAAATGACAGTCAGTAACTTGCCAACATAATCCTTCAACCCAAAAAGCCTTTTGTTTCAATGAATTTTTCTACTGCCAATCTGGTTTTCGATCCCGAAATCATCCGCCGTTTCGACGTGAATGGTCCGCGTTACACGTCGTATCCCACCGCTGACCGCTTCGTTGAAGCGTTTAACGCCGAGGCGGCAAGGCTGTGGCTCTCCAAACGAAACATCGGCGGAATCAGCCGACCGCTCTCATTATACTTCCACATCCCCTTTTGCAGCACCATCTGCTACTACTGCGCCTGCAACAAAATCATCACCAAGGATCACGGGCGCAGCGCCAAGTACCTGAAATATCTGGCGCGCGAGGTTGCCCTGCAAAGCAGTTATCTCGATGGCGAGCATGAAGCCATCCAGTTGCACTGGGGCGGCGGTACGCCCACTTTCCTCTCGCACGACGAAATGCGCCAGTTGATGGCCGTCACCCGGCAGCATTTTAATCTGGTCGAAGGCGGCGAATTTTCCATCGAAGTCGACCCGCGCAAGGTCGATGACGCCACCGTCGCGCTGTTGGGCGAACTCGGTTTCAACCGCATGAGCGTAGGCGTACAGGATTTCGACGAGCGTGTGCAGCTCGCCATCAACCGCATTCAGAGCGAGGCGGAAACCGCCGCCGTCATCCGCGCCGCGCGGCAAAACGGTTTCAAATCCATCTCCATCGACCTGATTTACGGCTTGCCCCGGCAATCGGTCGCGGGCTTTGAGCAGAGTCTTGAGCGCGTGCTGGAAATGGACCCGGATCGGCTCTCCATCTACAACTACGCGCACCTGCCCAGCCTGTTCAAGCCGCAACGTCGCATCCTCGAAGCCGACATGCCCAGCGCCGACACCCGTTTGCAAATCCTCGCGCTGGCGATCAAAAAACTCACCGACGCCGGTTATGTTTTCATCGGCATGGATCACTTCGCCAAGCCCGATGACGAACTCGCCGTCGCCCAGAGCCAGGGGCGGCTGCACCGCAATTTTCAGGGCTATTCCACCCATGCCGATTGCGACATGCTCTCGTTTGGCATCTCATCCATCAGCAAGGTCGGCCCCACCTATTCGCAAAACGTCAAAACGCTGGATGAATACTACGACCGCCTCGACGCCCAGATACTGCCCGTGTTTCGCGGCATCGAACTCAACGCCGACGACATTCTGCGCCGCTCCATCATTCAGGCGTTGATGTGCCACTTCGAGCTTTCCATAGAATCCATCGAAAGCGCTCACCTGATTAACTTCAAAACCTGCTTCGCCGCCGAACTGGAAGACCTGCGTTCCCTGCAAACCGCCGGACTCGTCAAACTCGACGACGAATGGATCACCGTACTCCCCCCCGGCAGAATGCTGGTACGCGCCATCTCCATGATTTTCGACCGCTACCTGCGCGCCGACCAGCAACGCACGCGGTATTCAAAGGTGATTTAATTCCACGTCCCCTCCCCGCGAATACTGGGCAACCGCGTCAAAAGCGTAGAGTTTCTCGCGGGTTGGGTAAGCGAAGTTGAACCCGACACTGATCCGTCAATCTGGTCATCCGCCCGGTATCTGGCAGGTTGCGCGCGATGAATCGCCAATGTCGGGTTGCGCCTGCGGCTTACCCAACCTACAGGCGGCGGGTTTGTCAACAATCTGGGGCGGCTCACGAGCCGCCCCTACATCTGTCACCTGACCTCTGTCACCTGATTCCTGAATCACTCCACCCGATAATTCGGCGCTTCCTTGGTAATCTGCACGTCATGTACATGCGACTCGCGCACACCGGCGGCGGTGATTTCCACGCAGACGGCTTTTTCGTGCACTTCCGGGATGGAGGCGCAGCCCAGATAGCCCATTGAAGAACGCAAACCGCCCATCAACTGATGCACAACCGCCAGTACGGAACCTTTGTAGGGGACGCGACCTTCGATGCCTTCCGGCACAAATTTATCCACGTTCGCCGTGCCTTCCTGAAAATAACGGTCGGAAGACCCCGCCTGCATCGCGCCCAGCGACCCCATGCCGCGATACGACTTGTAGGAACGCCCTTGATACAACTCCACCTCGCCCGGCG
The DNA here is from genome assembly GCA_025997095.1 of Betaproteobacteria bacterium. Lineage (GTDB taxonomy): Bacteria > Pseudomonadota > Gammaproteobacteria > Burkholderiales > Rhodocyclaceae > Azovibrio. The sequence continues at coordinate 16,025 of BNUD01000029.1, forward strand.
CTTCCTCGGTGCCCGCGAACAGACCGCCCAGCATCACCGTGTCGGCGCCGGCGGCGATGGCCTTGGCGATGTCGCCGGAATAGCGAATGCCGCCGTCGGCAATCATCGGTATGCCCGTGCCGCGCAAAGCCGCAGCGACATTCACGATGGCGGTGACCTGAGGCACGCCCACGCCTGCCACGATGCGGGTGGTGCAGATGGAACCGGGACCGATGCCGACCTTCACCGCGTCCGCGCCCATATCGACCAACGCCAGCGCGGCTTCTGCCGTAGCGATGTTGCCGCCGATGACTTCCACCTGCGGAAAATTGCGCTTCACCCACTGCACACGGTCGAGTACGCCTTGCGAGTGACCATGCGCGGTATCCACCACAATCACGTCCACGCCCGCTTCCGCCAGCAAAGTCACCCGTTCCTCGGTGCCTGCGCCGACGCCGACCGCCGCGCCCGCGCGCAGACGCCCCGCGTCATCCTTGCTGGCGGCGGGGTGTTCGGTTGCCTTGGTAATGTCCTTGACGGTAATCAGCCCGCGCAAACGAAAATCCGCGTCAATCACCAGCACCCGTTCCAGACGATGCTCGCGCAAGAGTGTCTTGGCATCCTCGACGCTGGAACCTTCCGGCACCGTCACCAGACGTTCGCGCGGGGTCATGATGGCTTGCACCGGCTGATCGAGCCGGGTTTCAAAACGCAAATCGCGGTTGGTGACGATGCCGACCACGCCGCCAGCGGCATCCACTACAGGAAAACCGGAAATGCGATGCTGCTTTGACAGCGCCAGCACCTCGCCCACGCTCATTTCCGGTCTGACCGTAATCGGGTCTTTCAGGATGCCGGATTCATGGCGCTTCACCTTCGCCACCTCAGCGGCCTGGGCGCGCGCGGACATGTTCTTGTGCAGGATGCCAATGCCGCCTTCCTGCGCCAGCGCAACGGCAAGACGCGCTTCCGTCACCGTATCCATCGCGGCGGAAACCAGAGGCATATTGAGTGTAATATTACGGGTGAGTCGTGTTGCCAGACTGACATCCCGGGGTAAAATGCGGGAATGGGCGGGGACGAGCAGAATGTCGTCGAAGGTGAGCGCCTTTTGCAGCAGTTGCATTTGCTTTAATCCGAAGTTACAAAAAAGCATTATACAGCAATCCGTTCTTCTCCCTGAAGCGCCACATGTTTCAACATTTTTCAAGAAAGGTTTTCGCCATGCGTACCAGTCTCCTGCTAACCGCCCTACTCTCCATCGCCCTCATCCCAGTTGCGGGTCAAGCCGAAGTTTACAAATGGAAAGACGCCCAGGGTCGCACGGTCATTTCCGACACACCGCAACCCGGCGCGGGCAAAGCCGTAGAAAAAGTCCCTTCTGCCACGACCACACTTGATCCAAATACCTCTGCCGCAGGGAAGCAAAGCAATACCGCGCCCAGCGTAGCCGACCAGGAACTGGAATTCAAAAAGCGCCAGCAGGAACGGCAGGAAGCGGAAAAGAAGGCTGCGCTGGACAAAGCCGAAGCCGCAAAAAAAACGGAAGGCTGCGACCGCGCCCAACGCAACCTGAAAACCCTGGAATCCGGCGAGCGCGTCACCATCCCCAATGAAAAAGGCGGGCACGAATACATCAACGACCAGCAACGCCAACAGGAAACCACCCGCGCCCGCCAGAATGTAAAAGATTGGTGCGAATAAGCAGGATGCTCCCGTCAGACTGATGACAAACCCCGTAGAGGCAGGTTTCAAACCCGTCCGACCGGGAGCGTCGGCGTCCCCGTCGGCGGGTTGGTTCCGCACGGAAAATCTAAACCCGCCGGCGGGGACGCTGGCGCTCCCAGGCTTGGAACCCACCCCTGCGGGGTTTTTCATCAATCTCTACCTCTTCATTAGTGAAGCGTTCGGATCGCGTCCGGCAAAAGCCCTGTCGCACGGACAATCTCATCGACTGACAATCCCAGATTGAGAAGGTTTCGTGCAATGGCATGGCGCTCTTCTTCCCGCCCCTTCTCAGCCGCTGCGTATTCTCGCGCACGGATGTCCCGCTGGAGTTTTTCGCGGGATTCCGCGCGCAGGCGGGTTTGTTCGTCATCCGAGAGCGCTACCAGACGGGATACCGCTTTTTCCAGTTGCGGGGATTTTTCTGCAAGTTTCATCAGTTCTTCCTCTTTGCGCGCATTCAAAAATTCCAGCCAATCCCAGAGCGCCGTGCCATCTTCTTCCTGCGGCAGTTTGGGCAGTTCCAGCGTATTGACTTCCAGCAGGTCGGTAAATTCAGAGCCAGTCTTCTGATCGTAAAGCCGATAACAGTTATGATAGCTTCTATTTTCTGCAATCTGTACGTAATCCGTGATCAGAATGTTGATCGAACGCTTGATGTTCCGATAATCCTCGCCTTTGCCGATCTGCTCCGTCACCATGCGCGCAAGATAGAACACGACGCGCTCCCGCATTTGCGGTTGTTCCACGATTTGAATTTCAATGTCGATGATTTTGCCTGTGGGCGTCTTCACCTTGACATCCAGAATCCCCTGTTTGTCATCGGGCGCTTCGCCCTTCAGGTGCGGATCAACGATCATGACCTCATGATAATCTTCTGCCGGCAGGTCAAGCACGGATTTCAGAAAAGCGGTCAGTATCGAGGTGTCTTTCTCGTCACCAAAGAGCAGTTTGAAAACAAGGTCGTTGCGGGGCGAAAGAACGGGTTTTCGCATGGTCTGATGTTTTGCAGGACTGAAGAAACCGCATTGTAGCCCGATACCCCGCGTAAATGTCGAACAAATAAGTGTTCTGACATAACCGTTTCGCCCATGAATACTTTGTCATACGAAGTCATGTGTTTCCTCCTGGGTATTTCGGGGCGGCTTTTTTGGTCTGGACAAATTCATTTCCGCGCGCGCTTCCGTTGTTGTCACTTATGGCTAAAATGACAGGCTTCCAAAAACAGCACACCGAGAAAGCCCAACACCATGACACCTCCCCGCTCACGAATACTCCGTTTTTTCACCGCCCTGCTCCTCTTTGCCGCCCTCTGCGCCCATGCGTCGCCTGCTGACAGCACCTATGAAACCACCCTCAAAAACGGTCTGCGCGTCGTGGTCAAGGAAGACCATCGCGCGCCGGTGGCGGTGCAGATGGTCTGGTATCGGGTGGGCAGCATGGATGAAGTCGATGGCGCTTCCGGCGTGGCGCATTTGCTGGAACACATGATGTTCAAGGGCACGCCGAAAGTCGGCGCGGGCGAGTTCAGCAAGCGGGTTGCCGCAGCGGGCGGGCGCGACAACGCGTTTACCAGCAGCGATTACACCGCCTATTACCAGCAGATTCCGAAGGAAAAACTGCCCGACATGATGGCGCTGGAAGCCGACCGGATGCGGCATCTGACGGTGGATGCCAGGGAATTCGCGCAGGAAATCAAAGTGGTGATGGAAGAACGCCGGATGCGTACCGACGATAATCCGCATTCGCTGCTGTTCGAGCAGGCGCACGCCGTCGCGTTTCAGGCGCATCCCTACCGTCGTCCCGTGATCGGCTGGATGAACGATTTGGAAAACATGACCGCCGCCGACGCCAAAGCGTGGTATCAGGTCTGGTACGCGCCCAACAACGCCACCCTCGTGGTGGCGGGCGATGTGGCGCATGAGCGGGTGTTCAAACTGGCGGAGCGCTATTACGGCGCGTTGAAACCGCAAAAGCTGCCCGCCAGAAAACCACAGGTCGAACCGGAACAAAAAGGGCTGCGCCGCCTGACGGTCAAGGGGCCTGCGGAATTGCCCTATCTGCTGCTCGCCTGGAAAGCGCCCGGCATCACAAAAATTGATGACGCGCCCGAACCCTTCGCGCTCGACATGCTCGCCGCCGTGCTGGATGGTCACGATGGCGCGCGTCTTCCCCGCAGGCTGGTGCAGGAAAAGCAACTGGCGACTGGCGTCGGCGCGTCTTACGACGCCTTGAATCGCGGCCCGGCGCTGTTCTATCTCTACGGCACGCCCGCTACCGGACAAACGCCGGAAACGCTGGAAGCCGCCCTCAAAGCCGAAATCGCCGACATCGCCCAAAACGGCGTGGAAGCAGCGGAACTGGCGCGTGCCAAGGCGCAATTGCTGGCGTCGGAAACCTACAAGCTGGATTCCGTGTTCGGTCAGGCGATGGAAATCGGCGCGATGGAAATTCTGGGCTTTACCTACAAGGATGTCGCCACCCTGAACGCCCGCGTAGACGCCGTGACAGCGGCGGAAGTGCAGGCGGCGGCAAAAGCCTGGTTTAACGACGACCACCTGACCGTGGGCGTGTTGCAGCCAACGCCATTGGAAAAAAACTGACCTGACAAGCGTACAACCATTCACCCCTTCGAGAGTCCCCCGCCATGTTGAAAAAACTTTTCTCAGGATTGGTCGCCGTGACCTGCCTGATCCTCGCGCCCTTCGCTCACGCTGACATCGCCATCGAACACTGGCAGACCCGAACGGGCGCGCGGGTGTATTTCGTGCCGCTCTCCACCCTGCCCATTCTGGATGTGCATCTGGGTTTTGCGGCCGGTGACATGTTCGACCCGGCAAACAAAAGCGGGCTGGCGTCTTTTACACACAAGCTCCTCGACCTGGGCGCAGGCGATTTGAATGAAGTCGACATCAGCAACCGTCTCGCCGATGTCGGCGCGCTGCTTGGCGGCGGCAAGGATTCAGACCGCGCCAGCGTGAGCCTGCGTACACTCACCACGCCGGAAAAACAGGCGGCGGCGCTGGAAGTCTTTGAAAAAATCCTGCATCAACCGCATTTCGCCGCCAACGTGTTCGCCCGCGAACAGGCAAGAAGCATCGCCGGATTAAAAGACGCGCTCACCCGCCCCGATACCCTCGCCAGTCGCGCCTTCTGGTCTGCGCTCTACCCAGAGCATCCCTATGGCGTTGTGAGCACGCCGGAATCCCTCGCCGCCATAACCGTTGAGGATGTCAGGCAATTTTGGCGCACACATTACACCGCCGCCAATGCCGTCATCAGCATCGTGGGCGATCTTGACCGGAATGCTGCCTACGCCCTTGCCGAACGCCTCGCCGCCGCCCTGCCGCCGGGGGAGGAGAAATTGCCCGCCTTGCCTGCCGCGCCCGTCGTAAGTGAAGGCAAGGTCACGCGTGTGCCGCATCCGGCGAGTCAGGCGCATGTTTATCTGGGCTTGCCCGCCATCGCCCGTGGCGACCCGGATTTCTTCCCCTTGCTGGTGGGGAATTACACCTTGGGCGGCGGCGGTTTCGTTTCCCGTCTGATGAATGAAATCCGCGAAAAACGCGGCTACGCTTACAGCGTCTACAGCGGTTTTTCGCCCATGAAGCAAAATGGTCCCTTCACCATCAGCCTGCAAACCAAAAAAGAGCAAGCCGACGAAGCGACGGCGCTTACGAAAAAACTCCTCGCCGATTTCGTGCAGGCAGGCCCCACGCCGGATGAACTCGCCGCCGCCAAAGCCTACCTGATCGGCAGCTTCCCCCTGAATCTGGACAGCAACGGAAAAATTCTTGGGCAAGTCGCCAATATCGGCTTCTACGGTCTGCCGCTGGATTACCTCACGCACTATCAGGAACGCATCCAGGCCGTCACCCTCGCCGACATCCGCGCCGCCTTTACGAAGCATGTGCGGCTGGAGAATCTCGTGGAAGTGACGGTGGGGGCGGCAGAGGTCAGCGCGCCAGAACAATGAACCAGGTTCGCATCATCGCAGGCGCGTGGCGTCGCCAGCTCATCAAATTTCCTGACAGCGTGGGGCTGCGACCGACGCCGGACAGGGTGCGGGAAACCTTGTTCAACTGGCTGGGGCAGGATTTGACCGGGCGCGCCTGTCTTGACCTGTTTGCCGGTAGCGGCGCTTTGGGTTTTGAGGCGGCGTCGCGCGGCGCCGCGCGCGTGGTGATGGTTGAGCGCGATGCAAAAGTCATGGCGGCGTTAAAAGAAAACGCCCGTCGCCTCAAAATGCCGACAACGGTAGAATTCGTAGCGACAGATGCGCTAAAATACGCAGTTTCCTGTAAAACGCCGTTCGATGTGGTGTTTGCCGATCCGCCCTATCGTCAAGGCTGGCTTGCCAGGCTGGAACCCGCGCTGGATACGCTGCTCACCCCCGATGGGGCGTTTTACGCGGAAGCGGAATTTCCCGTCGAAACGCTGGGCGCGTGGACAAGCGCACGTCAAGGACAAGCCGGGCAGGTTTATTTTCATTTGCTGCATTCAGTGCAGCAGGAACAGGAAGAAACAGGAGTTGCGGCTTGAAGACCAGCGCCTCGATCAACCCCCCGGCGGATGCTCGCCTTGCCATTTACCCCGGCACCTTCGACCCTGTGACCAGGGGGCACGAAGACCTGACGCGGCGGGCGGCGCGGCTCTTTGACAAGGTATTGCTGGCGGTGGCGGAAAGTCCGTCCAAGCAGCCCTTTTTCTCCCTTGCCGAGCGCGTGGCGATGGCAGAGGAGATGCTTGCCGACCTGCCCAATGTCGAGGTTTGCGGCTTTAATTCCCTGCTCATGCATTTTGTGCGCGAGCAAGGCGCGCAGGTCGTGATTCGCGGCTTGCGCGCTGTTTCCGACTTTGAATACGAGTTTCAGATGGCGGGCATGAACCGCCAGCTTTACCCCGAAGTCGATACCGTATTTCTGACGCCGGGCGAGCAATACATGTTCGTTTCAGCCACCATGGTGCGCGAAATCGCGCGTCTGGGCGGCGATGTCAGCAAATTCGTGCAGCCCGCCGTCGCCCGGCGGTTGGCTCTACGGCGTAGCGCCGGATAAAAACGGGCTATTCATTTTTTCATAACGGAGAGGAATCACCAAAATGGCATTGAAAATTACCGATGAATGCATCAACTGCGACGTTTGCGAACCCGAATGTCCCAACGAGGCCATTTCGCAAGGCGAAGAAGTCTACGTCATCGACCCCGACAAATGCACCGAATGTGTCGGACACTACGACGAACCCCAGTGCGTGCAGGTCTGCCCGGTCGACTGCATCCCCAAAGACCCCGCCCGCGAGGAAAGCAAGGACGCGCTGACGGCGAAGTATCACAAGCTGACCGGGAAGTAGTTCAGGTATCAGGTGGCAGGTGTCGGGTGGCAGTAATTTGTGGCGGGGTTGGTTCCGTGCGGGAAATCTTAAAACCGTCGGCGAGGACGCCAGCGCTCCCAGGTGGGCGGCTTTGAAACCCGCCCCTACGTGGCGGCAAAGCCGCCGATAATACTGCCACCTGACACCTGTTCCCTGATTCCTGAAAAATGCGCCGCTTCGTCTTCCTTTCGCTCCTGCTCTGGTCTGTCTGCGCGTTGCCGCAGAGTACGGGCGAGATTGCTTCCCGCAAGGAGGACTTGAAGGAATTGCGCGGGCGCATTGAGGCGCTGAAAAAAGAACTTTCCGTAAGCGAAGAATCCCGCGTTGACGCCGCTGACCAGTTAAAGCAGGTCGAAGAGCGGATTTCCGAAGGCGAACGCCAGCTTCGCACGCTGCAACAGGAACACAGCCGTCTGCAAGACACCCTGCAAAATCTCGCGCACGCCTCGCAGGAACTGGAAGTCACCCAGAGCCAGCAGCAAAAGCAACTGGAAAAACTGCTCTATCGCCAATACCTGCAAGCCTCGCCGGACGCCCTGCAACTCGCATTGAACGGCAGCGACCCCAACCAGCTTGCCCGCGACCTCTACTATCTCCTCGCCATCGCCCGCGCCCGCACCGAACTGCTGGCGGATATGCGGACAACCCTTGCCCGACAAAAAAAACTCGCTACGGACGCGAAGGTCAAGGAAAACGAACTTGCCGAAGTCCGCGCACAGCAGGAAGCCGAACACGCCAGGCTGCTGGAACAGAAACGCGAACGGCAAAAAATCGTCACCCGGATTGCCGGCAAAATTCAGGCGCAAAAAAAAGAAATCGGCGCCCTGCAAAAAACGAGAAAAATCTCTCCCAGGTCATCGAGCGTTTGACCCGCATATTGGCGGAACAGGAACGTCGCCGCGCCGAACAGGCGCGCAAGGCGGAAGAAGCGCGCAAAAAAGCGGAAGCGGAAGCCAAAAAGAATACCCAAAAGAAATCCCCTGCCGATAAAACTGCCCCCGCACCCGCCAGCGGTCCGGAAAATCGCCAGTTACCCAACGCCACATCCGGCAATTTCGCCAAACTGAAAGGCCGCCTGCGCCTGCCCGTGCGCGGACAGGTGACGGGGCGTTTCGGCACGGCGCGCGAAGGCGGCGGCACGTGGAAAGGCCTGTTCATCCGTACGCCGCAAGGCAGCGAGGTCAAAGCCATCGCCAGGGGGCAGGTCGTCTATGCCGAATGGATGCGCGGCTTCGGCAATCTGCTGATTATCGACCACGGCGCGGGCTATCTGACGGTATATGGCAACAACGACGCGCTCTATAAACAAGTCGGCGACCCGGTGCAAGGCGGCGAAACCGTCGGCATTGCAGGCAATAGCGGTGGCAACGCGGATTCCGGTTTATACTTTGAACTTCGCCATCAAGGACAGGCGCTTGACCCCATGAAATGGGTATCCCTTAAATGAGAGAAACATGAGCACAAAAAAGACCCTCAGTTTAGTCATCGCCAGCTTTGTCGCTGGCATCCTCATCAGTTTTCAAATCCCCGCCTTTGCCGACAAAAATGACGCCGGTCTGCCGATTGAAGAACTGCGAACCTTCGCGGAAGTCTTCAACGCCATCAAGCAGGGCTATGTTGAACCGATTGAAGACAAAAAAATGATTGCCAACGCCATCTCCGGCATGTTGTCCAATCTTGACCCCCACTCCTCCTATCTCGACGCGGACTCCTTCAAGGATTTGCAAGTCGGCACACAGGGCGAATTCGGCGGTCTGGGCATCGAAGTCGGCATGGAAGACGGTCTGGTGCAAGTCGTTTCCCCCATCGAAGACACGCCCGCCTATCGCGCTGGCATCAAGGCGGGCGACCTGATTTTCAAACTCGACGATACGCCGGTCAAAGGCTTGAGCTTGAATGACGCCGTCAAGAAAATGCGCGGAAAACCGCTGACCAAAATTCGCCTCTCGATTCTCAGAAAAGGCGAAAACAAGCCGCTGGAACTCACCCTGACGCGCGAAGTCATCAAGGTGCAATCCGTCAAATCCAGACAGGTCGAACCCGGCTACGCCTGGGTACGCATCACGCAATTTCAGGAAAACACCATTCCTTCCCTCGCCAAACAAATTGGCGCTCTCTATAAAAATGGCGAATTGAAAGGTCTGGTGCTCGACCTGCGGAATGACCCCGGCGGGCTGTTAAATGGCGCGGTCGGCGTCACCAGTGCCTTCCTGCCCGCAGGGACGCTCGTCGTCTCCACCGACGGACGCACCCCCGATGCCAAACAGGAATACAAGGCGCTGCCTGAAGATTACCTGCGCGGCACACGCGTCGACCCCTTGCAGACCTTGCCGGAAGGCATCAAATCCGTGCCCATGGTCGTGCTGGTCAACAGCGGTTCGGCTTCCGCCTCGGAAATCGTCGCGGGCGCGCTGCAAGACCACAAACGCGCCGTCATCATGGGCACGCAAACCTTCGGCAAAGGCTCGGTGCAAACCATTCTGCCCCTGCCCGGCAATGCTGCCATCAAACTCACTACCGCCCGCTACTACACACCCAGTGGTCGCTCCATCCAGGCCAAGGGCATTGAACCGGACATCGAAGAAGAAGAAATCGCTGGCGGCGGCGTCAAAACGCTACGTCTGCGCGAAGCCGATTTGACAGGACATCTGGAAAACGACCGCGACGCCACCGCAGGCAAAGCCGCCGCAACCGAAAAAGCCAAGGCTGACGCTGCAAGCAAGGATGACAAAACCAGAGACGCGGAAGAACAGGCGCTCCCCGCCCGTCTGGAATACGCCTCGGCGTCCGACTACCAGTTCCAGCAAGCGTTGAAACTGCTCAAAGGCTATTACATCATCAAGAAGTGAATCCGACCAAGAAATTAGCGACAGGCCTTCAGGCCTGTCGCTCAAACGTATTTGGGAAGGGGTATGGCTCCCACCTTTCTTACGGGCGGGGTTTCAACCGGAGTTAGTTCTACGATGAGCGCAGCATTATCCACCACAGGGCGTTTGTGCGCGAACATCGGTCAAACGCTGTGATGACTGCTGTTCGTGCTGGCCAGTCCAATGGTGGTGGAAGGCACTTCGCTTTTCTACCCTACGGATGTACGCGCTACTTGCTATTTTCATGGACGGCAAGTTTATAAGTCATTGTCGTCTATTGATATAAAAAATTTGTTCTTGACAGAATGACGGAACTTATTTAGGATTTTCTTGTCGATTTTTTTGTATATCATGAGGCGTAGAAAGATGCAAGCAGAATTCAAGTATGCGCTGGGTGTTGTTGTTGGGTTGCTCTTCTCTGTCGCGGCAATGCGAGTCCAATGATGGAAAGCGCTACGCTTGCTAACGAAAATCTTGAAGGATTAAAATGCTGAAAAAAATTAATATTTTATCCATTCTTATTTGGAGTGTTTTTTTTATTGCAAAAGCATTTTTCCAAGAAGATCGTGAAATATTTTTTGCATATATTTTATTCCCTGTCGTTTTGGGTATTATTTTTGTCAATTACGAACAATTGGCACTCGAGTCGAGAGGTAGAAAGCGGCAAAAGAATTGGGTTTGGTATGATGTTGGTCTCTTGATTAGCATCAATTGTTTGTCATTGTTGTTATTTAACAGGTGAGGTAGTCATGGCTTCTGGATTGGGCGGACTTGGTTCCATTTTAAACACGGCTAACAACATTCGAAGCGCATATGACCTTGGAAGGTCAGATATGGTGGTTGCTGATATTTGCAAACTTATCGCTCAGGTAAGCGCAAGTGCGGCCGCACAAAGTTTTTTTAGGACATATAGCGCCCTTGATGGCCTTGGCGCAAAATTCGGGCTTTGGAAACTAGGGCAAGCAATTAACGGAAAAGGGATTGAGAACGAAAAAGCTTTCGCTGGATTTATTGCAGCAGAAGTAGTTGGGCAACTTATTGACCAAATGAGAGAGGTTCCAATTGGCCATGGCTTTACGACCAACTGCATCCCGATGAAATGGCACCCGATGAAATGGCACCCGACACCAACAATTTCTACCTCAACGCCCGTTCCTGGCTCCTTCCCAGCGACCCATTGGCGCTTGACCTTGACGGTGACGGCATAGAAACGATTGGCATTGGCAGCACTGTCATCAAATTCGACCACAACGCCGATGGTATCAAGACTGGCACAGGTTGGCTGAAGCCCGATGATGGTTTTCTGGTTTTGGATAAAAACGGCAACGGCAAGATTGACAGCGGTCGTGAGCTTTTTGGGGTGGATACCATCAAATCCAACGGACAAAAGGCGACCGATGGTCTTGACGCCCTGGCGGATTTGGACAGCAATCATGATGGCGTCTTCGATGCCAACGACGCCCAATTCGCCAATGTGCGCGTCTGGCGCGACCTGAATCAGGATGGCGTGAGCCAAGCCAATGAACTGACCACACTCGACCAGCAAGGCATTACCGCCATCGACCTCAACGTTAATCTCATCACCG
>BNUD01000030.1 GCA_025997095.1 Betaproteobacteria bacterium
CCGCTCACGCCGATCAGCAGGCTGACGCGCAGATGGGCGCGGCCTTCCTCGACGATGGAGGCGGTTTTGCCCTTAACTGGGAGCTTGCGGAGGGTTGGAAGATCCAACGGATTGCGTGTGAGTTTGAATACCTGCGTGCGCTTGCCGGCCGGTTGCGATACTTGTGGCTCAAAGTGGTGGCAGATGATGCCGACGCCATCGAGTTGCAAATCCAGTTCGTGGCTGATGCGTCGGTGCAGGGCATGGACAAAGCCGGTGAAGGCGCTGGGGGCGGGAAAGCCCCAGGTCATCGGGCTGGAGATGGCGTTGGCGTTTTGCACGGTCAAGCGCGGCAACAGCAGCAGGGCTTCGGGTTTAGCTGCGGTCATCGAGTAGCTCCTTGAACAGGTTCAGTTCGTCGTGAAGATCGGCTTCCCATTGCGCTGCGCTGGCGGCGTCCATTTTGAGTTTCTCGCTTTCCAGCACGCGGTTGAGCCAGTTGCCGAAGCGTTCACTGGCCTGTTGCGGCCAATCTCGCCACAGGCGGCGTGCCTTGAAATCTTCGTCCTGATGGACGCGCAGCGGGTCTAGCCAGATCTGCTCGGCTTCGTGCAGTTTGCAGTCGCTCTTGGCGCTCCAGCCGGGTGTGGCTTCGTCGCGCAAGGTAGCGGCGTATTGATGGAATTCGTCGCAGATGTCTGCTACGCGACGTTTGCGATAGTTTCGGATCGCCAGATTGTTGTGTGCGGTGGTGGCTAAAAAATGGCGTAACTCCTGCACGCGGTTGCGCAGGGGCCGGTTGTGACGATAGAGGAAATTGAAAACCGAGTCGCTTTTCAATGGCAGCCGTAGCGTCGGGCTTTGCCAGTGCGGCGGCAGTGAGGCGAGCAGATAGTTTTCGCCACGATGTTTGCTTGCCAAAAGGCTCACGCCCTGGGGGTTTGATCCGCCCACCTGCTGAATGGCCAGATTTTGGTATTCGCAATAACCGTGAGCATGCGATTTTTGCTCATGGTGTGCTTGGCGTGCTGCTTTGGCTGCTTCGCCGAAGCGATCTTCGCGGACTCGCTGGTAAAAGGTATGCGTTAGGCCGCTCGGGAATAGCGGTGCTAACAAGTGGTAGGCACCATCCTTCAGCGGGAAATAGACCTGTTTTGCCAAGGTATGGGAAGCCGGTTGGCTGCTGTTCTGGCTGATGGCGACGAAAGCGTTTCGCCATTGTGTGGCTTGTTTCTTATCGTTGCTTAACGCGGCTAGTGCATCGGGTTCATTATCATGCAGACGTTGCAGCAGGGTACGGTCGTCATGTTCCAGACAGAGAAAACCGTACACGTCCAGCGCGCCTGCGTTCCCGGTTGCGTCGCAGGTAGCTTTGCCTTGCAGGCAATGGCTGCTCACGAGGCCGACAGCAGAGGGCTGTTGGGGTAGGACGTAAAGACTGGTGCCTCGGGCATTGGGGTGAATATGTTTAATTGTGTGGGTAGCCACGGCGATTTGGTGGGCACGGCTGGCGGCGTCGGCGAGCCAAGTTTCGTGCTTATGTTCATCTATATGTTTCTGTCGTAGATCTTCATCCTTCTGAGCGAAGGCTCCGTTTTTGTCCGGCTTGATCTTGTCGAGCTTGACTTTCAGCCGTTCGTCGAGAAAACCTTGGATGAGTTGGCGCAGTTGAGCGCCTTGTCGGGATATCGCCATGGAGAACTTCTCCTGTGAGCCTTGAGAGTTTGAATTTTGGGGGCATCCATACGCTGTGTCAACTAATAATTTTTTAACAAAACCATCAAATTATACAAACATAGGTTATAGTTATGGCTGTAGGCCGCCTGGTTTTTACTGCCGCAAGGTAGTTTAGAAATATGTCTGTATGACTTGGTGGTCTAGTTTTACTGCCGCACAGGCAGAACTGTCCCGGAACTTGCCTTGATTTAGTGCAATGATTGCACCGTGATAAACACATGCCAACCGCCGCTCAACTCTCCCGCTGCAAAAATTGACCTCCACCTGGCAAGGCTCAACCCATGAACAAGCATTTCACCCTGACCGCAGTTGCCCCCGTCCCTCCTGTCAGTCTGAAGCTGAAATTCGCTGACGGGCATGAGGCCACTGTAGACTTGACCAGGATTATCGAATCCTCCCCGGTTCTGGCGTGCGCCGCATTGGGCGAAGGTGGATTGATCGTGAGCTTTGGTGACGATGACATGCTTGAACTGGGCGCTGACAACCTGCGGGCACGCGCCATCGAACAGGCGGGCGGTTATTCGCATGAATTTCTCTGGAACTGGATGGCAAAGCACAGCCTGACGCTGGACGAAGCAGCACGCGCTATTGGCATTTCACGCCGGATGTTGGCCTATTACCGCAGCGGCAAAAACCCGGTGCCCAAGACCGTTGCGCTCACCTGCCTGGGGTGGGAGACCTGCGGAAAGAAAGCGGCTTGAGTCATGATCCCGATCCGGGATTTTGGCGGATAGGCAGCTCATTCACTTCCTCTCCTGAAACCCCAACGCCCAGTGGTAATCCCATCCATTCCAGTCGGTTTCCGACGTTTTAAGCCGCACTTCACCGAAACGTCTCGCGTAGGCCAGAGGTTCAAAATCATGATGTCTGGCCTCTTCGTCGATGGTTTGCAGGTAGCCCCCCGAACCCCAATGGGTGATGCCTTGACCAAGGCGAATTTCGTATTCGTGCAGCAGGTTGTTGCGGTCTATCCAGCGCTGGCCTGGTTCATCGCCCGGATCGTCTGCACGAAAATCCAGTTTTCCAGAGTCATTTTCATCAGGTAGCAGCACGTAGCGAATTTCCGGGCGTTTGTCATCCTTATCGTCACGAAAAGGCTGATTGTGCTGGAGAACGCCGGTCAGCCACGCTGGAGTTTCCCACCATAAAGGCGTTGAGAGTGTGTCGGCATTGTCTTGATCTCGATGCAGTAGCGTGCGTAGCCGGTGGTGTTCCAGATCTACCAGGCGATCCTGCGCACGCAGTGGCACAGGTTCGCTGATGCGCGAGCGGGCATCAAGGTGCTCCAGTTGTTCCGGGTCGAGCAAGTTATTGAGATTATGGTTTTTCAGGCGAAAATCCTTGCTCTCGAAGCCCGGTCTGCAATAAGGCACGTCTTTGCCTTCCAGACTCCACAGATTTTGTTCAAGCAAATAGATGTTGATGTTGTCGCACGCAGCGGTGCGGTGGCGGCGTATCCGTCCGGCTAACTGGATGATGGAGCGCATGGACGAGGGTTCGACGATGGCCCAGTCGTAATCGTGGTCGCGTCCGACTTCGGCGACGGGGGAGGCCAGCACGACGAATAAATGATCGTCCTGGGGATGCTGGAGGAGGGCGCGACGAATTTGTTCTTTCTGGAACTGGCTCTCGGCGTCATTATCGGCGCGTTTGAGCAGCATATCGAGTTCGCGTTCGATGTGGGAGCGCATCAGGAGCGGATGGCGCGAGTGATAAACGCAGAGATGTATCCGGAGACCTTCCGGTGCGTCCTGCGCTAAAAGAGTGCGGGCGATTTCGATGATGGGGTCGATATGGGCGAGCCGTACCAGGCCGAAGCTGACGCGTTTGCCTTGATGTTCGGTATGGTTGTCACGGTGTAGTTCCTGCATCCATTTTGGCAATTGCCGGGCGAGTTCCTGACAGATGGAGAGGTCGGTTTCAGGTGGTAGCGGCACCAACCTGGCACGGCGGCGCGTCGGGCTTTTTTCCAGTTGCACCAGACGTCTGGTGACGAATTGTTGATGGGCCTGGGTAAAGGCGGCGGGTTCCGGGCAGTCTTGCGACTGGCTGTTGAATTCGTCGAACCAGGCGCACACGATATCGGGTTGGCGTCCGGGCGCTTCGCCCCGGTGGCGTTGAAAGACTGCGCGTCCTTTCCGATAGGCTTCAAACAACCCTTCTATCAGGGCGGGCGGCAGGGTGGCGGAGGAGAGCAGCACGCGGCAACCGAGCAGACCCGCCCAATGCACCAGACGGGAGAGGGCGGGCAAGTCGTCAATGTCGAAATCGTCCGGTTCGTCCAGCACCAGATCGGAGGTCATCAGGCGCAACATGGGGGCGATCTGGTGGCCGCCGCGCAGGCTTTCGGTGGCGGGCATCAGATGGTCGATGGTGCAGGTGAGCAGCGGGGCTTGCAGCAGGCGCAGGGCGTCGCTGTTGTGGCCCAGCCAATCTTTGAGAACGCTGTCTTCAAGGTTGCTGCTGTAGTGTACATGGCAGTTTTCCAGCAGTAGTTCGTCGCTGGATTCGCTGCCCGAACTGGATGCGGACTGTTGCTGCTCCAGATTGAATAATTTGCGTACCGTAGCGTTGCCGACCAGCACGGCCAGTTCGTCATCGTCCAGGCTCAGACGATCGCGGTATGCCTGCCCGGTTTGCAGGGTGAGGGTTCGCAGGCCGAGGGCGATGGTGGCGCGCATACCGCGCCGGGCGCCGGCCAGCGCGTACAGGATGCGTGCGTTGGCCAGGGTTTTGCCGCAGCCGGTGGAGGCCATGTTGATGCCGAAAAAGCCTTGTTGGCGCGTGCGCTCGGCAATGGCGGTGGTGGTGTCGAAGGCTTTGTCCTGCCAGCGGAAACGCTTGTCGATGGTGCGACGGGTAAAGCCTTTGTGGTTTGCCAGATGGCCCAGTTGATGGCCCAGACGCGGGAGCAGACTGAGCAGTTGGCAGGCGCTGTGCGCGACGCCGATCAGGTGCTCGTCGAGCTTTTGCTTGAGATCCCTGTTTTTGTCGGTGTTGGCATACAGGGGAAAGTCGGCATCGCCCAAGGGGTGAGCTTCCTGGCTGGAGTAATGGTGATCAGCCAGCATCAGCGCGAGGCGTGCCAGATGCATGACGTATGGGTCTTTCAGCCAGTCTTTGAGGGAGGCTTGCCGCGCCAGCAGACGCTTGGCGCAGGAGGCTACTTTGCGCCGCCATGTTTTGCTGGCAAAGGGCAGACCTTTTGAAAATTTCCAGCATGACTGTTGCTGACGTTTGTCGGCATCTCCGCGTGCGCCGCACCAGTCCGGTTTGATGGGGCCCGGCAAGCTACTCAGGGTGGCCGCGTTTCGTATCTCTCCATAAGGCAGGCGGTGATGAGTGAGCATCAGCCAGCCGATAATTTGTGCCAGTGGCGGCAGGGATTTGAGCGGGACAGCGTTGGTCGTACTGTCTACGCCATCACGTTGCAGGCGTTTGAGCCAGTCGGTGTCAGTGGGTTCTTCAAGGTCGGCCAGACGCTCCAGCCAGTCGCTATCGTTTGGGATCGCTCCTGCGAACGCCTCGAACAATCGTAGCGATATCCATTCATGCCGGAATGCGTCTGCCTCACGCGAGCTGTTTTTGAGTTTGGCCTGAAAACCGTTGCTGGCTTTACCCAAATCGTGCAACAACGCCGCCATTTGCGCCAACAGGCGAATATCTTCAAGCGTATGCCAGTCGTTTTCGTCTTTGCCACGCAAGATGTCGTTGCGAGTGGTATTGGTTGGCACGGCGCCCTGGGCGTTGAAACGGCTGGCATCACCCACAATCCAGATCAGTTCGCTATGGTCGAGTCCGCGAATCCAATGGCAGGCCACAGCAGTATTTTTGCGCGCGGTTTTTCGCAGCAGTTTGCGGAGTGTGTCCAGACCAGCCTGGGTGATGGGCGTTTGCCAGACACGTTCGCCACGTCGTTCGGCAAATTGGTCGAGAATACGGCGGGTTTCGGTCAGGGCGCGTTTTTCGCATTGGGAAATCAGCAGGATATTCATGCGGAGGCTTTCCCTACGCTCAGGGCAACTTCCTTGACGGTATCAATCATGAAATCCAGCGCTTCGGTGCGGGTCAGCATTTCGATGCAGGACTGCCGGAAATCCTGCGCGCTATCCCCGCGCACCGCGCCAATAAAGGCCAGCGGCAAAATTGTGGCGTCCTTGATGAGATCGGCGATGTCGAAAACCAGCGCGCCACGCCGCGTTTTGCCGTGCAGTACGGCCAAGCCGTGTGGCAATCCCAAAACCCAGGCAGCGGTTGCGCCAAGACCATAGGCCAGATAATTGCCGTGATCCAGAAAGCGATTGGCGGGGTCGTGACCATTGCCATGCTCGCGGGTAAAGTCGCCGTATTCCGTTGTCCGCGCCGCCAACCGGAAAAGCTGTTTGGAAAGCCGGGCTTCTTCGGTCAGCAGCGCCGTGTTATCCGTCACCCGTGATATGGCGGCGGCGGACTTTTCGAGCATGTCATGCAACTGCGTGGCATCAACGCTAAAGCCCTGTTCTGTCAGAAGGCGGTGCGTCCAGATGGATTCCGTGCGGCGGAGTCGCGCCGTTTGAAAAAGCCTGGCGGCTTGCAGGCGCTTTTCATCATCGAACCAGAAGCGCGTCCAGTGTTGCAGATATTCGGTGGGGCGATATTCGCTCTGTGGAGAGAACCAAGCCACTTCAAAATCAGTTTCGTTGGCGGAAAAAAGCGGCGTGCCGCCGCCCCCGCAAAACCCGACCAACACGCCCGCCTTCGCCAGTTCGCGCATGGCCGCCTGCGTGATTGAAGTCCCCGTGCCGAGCAGCAGGCTGGTGGTGTTGGCGATAGGGATATTCCAGTACAGCGAACGCTTGCCTTCGTCGGTGACATACTCAACCCGCCCACCATTGACCAGCACGCGACAGTGTTCCAGATAATAGAGATTGGCGCGTTTGGAGTGGAGGATGGTCTTCAGGTCGGAGGAGGGGATGTGTTCCATTTGCAGGGTCTGGTCATGTGGGTTCGAATCTTATTCCGATTCGCATGAGAAGCGAACCTTTGTCGACTTCGCCTCGCCGTGCAATCGCGCTGTCTTCGGGCAGTCTTCGCGTCTCGCTTCTCATGCGAATCGGAATAACGCTGCGCTCATCCACCCGCGCGCGCACCTGTTTCCTGCCCTCTGATTCCCGGTCATGTAGAATCTCTCCTTTCTTTCCTTTCACCTCTGCCCCGCCATGGATTTAATCGCCCGCGTCAGTCAGCATTTTGAAGACAGCATTCGCGTCAAACAGGATTCTCTGGAGTTGCTCGCGCCGCCTTTGGCGGCGGCGTGTGAAATCATGACCCGCACCTTGCTGAATGACGGGCGTATTCTTGCTTGCGGCAATGGCGGTTCCGCTGCCGACGCGCAGCATTTCGCTGCCGAACTGGTCGGGCGGTTTGAGGCGGAGCGGCAGGAATTGGCGGGCATCGCACTCACTACCGATACCTCCATCCTCACCGCAGTCGGCAACGATTACGGGTTCCGCGATATATTTTCCCGTCAGGTGCGTGCCTTGGGGCGCGCCGGGGATGTCCTGCTGGCGATTTCCACTTCCGGCAATTCCAGCAATGTCATCGAAGCCATCAAAGCCGCCCAGGCGCAGGAGATGCTGGTGGTCGCCCTCACTGGTCACGATGGCGGGCAGATTGCCGATTTGTTGCGGGACGAGGACATTCAGCTCTGCGTGCCTGCCAAGCGCACCGCCCGTATTCAGGAAGTTCACCTTTTGATGATTCACTGTCTTTGCGATGGCATCGACAGCCTTTTACTGGGAGTCGAAGAATGATGCACCCTGCCAAAACCCTGCACCACGTCTGTCTCATACTCGCGCTCGCCGTTACCTTGCCCATGTTGCAGGGGTGTTTCGGCATTGCCCTGGTCGGCGCGACCACGGGTGCGCTGGCGGTTTCTGACCGCCGTTCCATCGGCGCGCAAACCGATGACCAGGCCATCGAGTTGAAGGCTTCCGCACGGCTTTCCAAGGCGTTAAAGGAGGTCAGCCACCTCAATTTCACGAGCTACAACCGCCGCGTGTTGCTGACGG
The DNA here is from genome assembly GCA_025997095.1 of Betaproteobacteria bacterium. Classification (GTDB taxonomy): domain Bacteria; phylum Pseudomonadota; class Gammaproteobacteria; order Burkholderiales; family Rhodocyclaceae; genus Azovibrio. The sequence goes on from BNUD01000030.1 coordinate 7,767, forward strand.
GCGAAGTGCCCAGCGAAGCGGTCAAGGCGCAGGTTGCCGAGGTCGTTGGCCGCATCGAAAATGTGCAGGGCATTTACAATGAGCTGGCTATCGCGGGCAACAGCAGCCTCGCCTCGCGCAGCAGCGATTCCTACGTTACTTCCAAGGTGAAGGCGCGCTTCATCGACGCCGACGAATTTTCCGCCAACCATGTCAAGGTCGTCACCGAGGCGGGCACGGTTTTTCTGTTGGGCATTGTCAATCAGCGTGAAGCCAATGCTGCCGTGCAGGTCGCCCGCACCACGTCCGGCGTACTGAAAGTCGTGAATGTGTTGAAGATTGAAACCGACGCGGAAATCAAGCGTATCGAAAACTCCCTTGCCAATTCCGCCACTTCCAACCAATAAGAGTTTGCCATGAGTGGATTGCTGTTCATCGTCGCCGCCCCGTCGGGCGCGGGCAAAACGACGCTGGTGCGCCGCCTGCTTGAAGAGAAGGCGGACATTGCCCTGTCCATTTCCTGCACGACGCGCGCGCCGCGTCCGGGCGAGGTCGACGGGCGTGATTACCATTTTCTGGATGAAGCGCGCTTTCGCGCCATGATCGACGCCGGAGATTTTCTCGAATGGGCCAAGGTGCATGGCAATTTTTACGGCACCTCCCGCCCCTTCATCGCAGAGGCGCTGGCAAAGGGCGACGTGCTGCTGGAAATCGACTGGCAGGGCGCGGCGCAGGTAAAAAAGGTTTTTCCCGATGCCATCGGCGTTTTCATCCTGCCGCCCTTGCTGGAAGCGCTCTCGGAGCGTCTGCATGGTCGCGGCACCGACAGCAATGAGGTCATCGCCCGCCGTCTGGCGGCGGCGCGTGAGGAAATGCGCCATGTCACGGACTTCGGCTATGTTATTATTAATGCTGATTTGAATACGGCGCTCGCGCAGTTTGCGAGTATCGTGGAAGCCAGCCGGTTAACCCTGTCCAACCAGCAAAAACGGCATCCCGACCTGTTCCACAATTTGACCTCAACCCCTTTATGAAAGCACCATCATGGCGCGCATTACTGTCGAAGATTGCCTGAAAAACATCCCCAACCGTTTCGAGATGACCCTCTCCGCTGCCCACCGCGCGCGCCAACTGGCTTCCGGCGCGACGCCTCTGGTGGCGGACGAAAAAGACAAGCCGACCGTCATCGCCCTGCGCGAAATCGCCGTTGGCAAAGTCGGCAAGGAAGTCTTGAATCGCGGGCAAGCCTGAACGAAGCGCGACGGGCCGCGACATGGACGATGACAGTTCCCCTGCCCTGCCCGCCGCCGCAACCGTAGCCACTGCTGCGGTTGCCAAATCCGCTGAACCCGCTGAATTTGCCGCCGCAGCCGCCCCTGCCCTGGAAACCCCGCATCCTCCCGCGCAGCGGTTTTACGCCCTCTCCCCCGAACATTCGTCGTATCAAAGCTTCATCGCCAGCCTGGATTATCTGGGCGGCGAAGACCTGGAGCGCATCAAGTCCGCCATTATTTACGCTGACCAGGCGCACGCCGACCAGGTGCGGCTCTCCGGCGAGCCTTACGTGACCCACCCGCTTGCGGTCGCCAGCGTGGTCGCGGCGTGGCGCATGGATGCCGACGCCGTTTGCGCCGCCCTGCTGCATGATGTGCTGGAAGACACTGGCACCGCCAAGGATGACCTCGCCCGACGCTTCAACCCGAGCATTGCCGATTTGGTCGACGGACTTTCCAAACTCGACAAAATCGAGTTTTCTTCCTACCGCGAAGCGCAGGCGGAAAATTTTCGCAAAATGTTGCTGGCCATGGCGCGCGACCTGCGCGTGGTGCTGATCAAACTTGCCGACCGCTATCACAACCTGTCGACCATGTCCGCCATCCGGCCGGACAAACGCCGCCGCATCGCCCGCGAAACCCTGGAAATTTACGCGCCCATCGCCAACCGGCTGGGCTTGAACAAGATGTTCCGGGATTTGCAGGATACGTCTTTCGGCCTCATCCATCCCATGCGCGCGCGGGCGCTGACCCGCGCCGTTGCCGCCTATCAGGGCAACAACCAGGAAATCATCGGGCGCATTCAGGAGAGCATCCTGCATAAAATGCAGGAGGTCGGCATACGGGCGCAGGTGTTCGGGCGCGAAAAAAGTATTTATTCCATCTACACCAAAATGGTGGAAAAGCGCCGCGCTTTTGCACAGATTCAGGACATTTACGGCTTTCGCGTCATTCTTGCCGACATTCCCGGCTGCTATCTGGCGCTGGGCGCGCTGCACGCGCTCTACAAACCCGTGCCCGGCAAATTCAAGGATTACATCGCCATTCCCAAGGCGAACGGCTACCAATCCCTGCACACCACCCTGATTGGTCCGTCGGGGATGCCGCTGGAAGTGCAGTTGCGTACCGAAGAAATGCACCACGTCGCGCAGGAAGGCGTGGCGGCGCACTGGCTGTACAAGGATGCCGTGCATAGCGGCGCGGATTTGCAGATTCGCACCCACAAGTGGCTGCACTCCCTTCTGGAAATGCAAAGCGGCGATTCCTCGGAATTTTTCGAGAACGTCAAAATCGACCTCTTTCCCGATGACGTTTATGTGTTCACTCCCAAGGGACACATCATTTCCCTGCCGCAAGGCGCAACGCCGGTCGACCTTGCCTACGCCATCCACACCGATGTCGGTAATTGCTGCCTCGCCGCCCGCATCAACCACGAACTCGTGCCCCTGCGCTCGGAACTGAAAAACGGCGACAGGGTGGAAATCATCACCGCCGCCCACGCCAATCCCAATCCGGTGTGGCTGTCCTATGTCAGAACCGGACGCGCCCGCAGCCGCATCCGGCACTTTTTACGCACCGTGCACAACGAGGAATCCGCCGCGTTAGGCGAGCAACTGCTCAATCAGGAACTCATCAGTCTGGGCGTCGACCCCGCCAGCGTCCCCGCTGCCGCCTGGGAACACCTCATTCGGGCGTCCGGCAACCATTCCATCAAGGATGTCTTCACCGACATCGGTCTGGGCAAACGCCTGGCGCCCGTCGCCGCCCGCCGCCTGCTCGCGGACGATACCATCGCCGTGCCCACCAGTTCCGGCACACTGGTCATTCGCGGCGCGGAAGGCATGGCCATCCAGCTTGCCAACTGCTGCCAGCCCATCCCCGGCGACCCCATCGTCGGTTCCATCAAAAAGGGGCAAGGACTGGTCGTGCATACCCACGATTGCCCCGTCATCCGAAAATCCCGTGCGCATGAGCCGCACAAGTGGATCGACGTGGAATGGGAACCCGCGCCCGGACATCTCTTTAACGTGCGGATTGCCCTCGAAGTCAAAAACGCCAGAGGCGTGTTGGGGCAGGTCGCCTCGGCGATTTCCAATTCCGGCTCCAACATCGAAAACGTCACCATGGAAGGCGACCCGGAAAAAATGTTCAATCACCTGCATTTCATCATTCAGGTCAGCTCGCGCTCGCATCTCGCGCAGGTCATGCACAGCCTGCGCCGCATCCCCAATGTCATCCGCATCAACCGGATGCATCACACGGAGCATAAGGCATGAAAATTCTGGTTCTGGGCGCGGGCGTCATCGGCACGACCAGCGCCTGGTATCTGCGGCAGGCGGGGCACGAAGTCACCGTACTCGAACGCCGCGAGCGCGCCGCGCTGGAAACCAGCTTTGCCAACGGCGGACAGATTTCCGTCTCCCACGCCGAACCCTGGGCGAATCCGCACGCCATCCCGCAAGCCTTGGCCTGGCTGGGGCGCGAAGACGCACCGCTCCTCTTTCGCCTGCGCCCGCACGACTTCGCGCTTTTGCGCTGGTCATTCGCCTTCCTGCACAACTGCCTGCCCGCCCGTACCCGCGACAACATCCGCGCCATCGTCCGTCTCGCCCTCTACAGCCGCGCCCAACTGCAACACCTGCGGCAGACCTTGAGCGAAACAGCGGATTTCAACCGCGAATACGACGGGCTGCAAAAAGGCATCCTGCACATCTACACCGAACGCGAAGCCTTCAAGCGCGCCATCGCCACCAGCCGTCTGATGCAAAACTACGGACTCGAACGCGAACCCATAGACGCCGAAACCTGCATCAACATCGAACCTGCCCTGGCGCCCATTCGTCACCTGCTCGCGGGCGGCGACTACACCCCCACCGACGAATCCGGCGACGCGCACCGCTTCACCCAGGCCTTGGCCGCCCGCGCCGCCGCCGCTGGCGTCAGCTTCCACTACAACGCCCCCGTCGTGGGGCTGGAACTGCACGGACGCAAACTGCAAGGCGTCACCCTGCAAGACGGTCGCAGCCTCAAGGCGGACGCCTGCGTGCTCGCCCTGGGCAGCTACTCCGCCCCCTTCCTGCACCCCTACGGGATTCATCTGCCCATTTATCCCGCCAAAGGCTATTCCGCCACGCTGGAACTGGAAAATGGCACACCTGCCCCCAGCGTCAGCCTCACCGACGACACCCACAAACTCGTCTTCTCCCGCCTGGGCAACCGCCTGCGCGTCGCGGGCACGGCGGAATTCAACGGTTTCAATCTCGAGATCAACCCCACCCGCTGTCAGGCGCTCTTGCAGCGCGCAGGAACGCTTTTCCCCGACCTGCGTTATTCCGGCGACCCGAATTTCTGGTGCGGACTAAGACCCGCCACCCCTTCCAACGTCCCCCTGATCGGACAAAGCAAATTACCCGGACTCTGGCTCAACACCGGACACGGTACGCTCGGCTGGACAATGGCCTGCGGCTCGGCGGCGGCGCTGACGGATTTGATGGCGGGGCAAAAATCGGTCGTGGCGTTTCCGTTTTTGTAAATACATCATGAACTTTCCGGTTTTGGAGAACGATTGTGCTGTCGAAAGAACTCACCCCCAGAGCAATTGTCGAATATCTCGACCAGTACGTCATCGGGCAGGAAGATGCGAAAAAGACACTGGCGGTTGCCGTCTATGCCCATTACCGAAAACTGTCCGCGCTGAACCAGAAGGCGGGGGCGATTGCCAAGAGCAATGTTTTGCTCATTGGCCCGTCGGGCACGGGCAAGACCTTGACCTGCGAAACACTGTCGCGCCTGTTGGGCGTCCCCTTTGTCACCGCCGACGCCACTTCGCTGGCGCAGACGCGCTTTGTCAGCGATGAGATTGAAGCGATGCTCCAGCGTCTCGTCGATAAAGCGGGCGGCGACGTGCAGGAAGCCGGGCGGGGCATCGTGTTCATCGACGAAATCGACAAGTTGAAAACATCGACTGGCGAAACTCACGCCACGTCGGGCGAGAGCGTGCAGCACGCGCTGCTCAAAATCATGGAATGTTCGCAGGTCAAGCTGGGCGCCGACCGCTCTATCGACACCACGAATATCCTGTTCATCTGCGGCGGCGCGTTCGTAGGGCTGGAAGACATCATGTCCCGGTCGAAAAGCTTCGGATTTATTTCCACCACGGAGGGGGACGACAAGAACATCATCGAACGGTTAAACGAGCGGGTGAAGCCCATCGACCTGTTCAAATTCGGGCTGATTCCCGAATTTACCGGACGTCTGCCGATCATTGTCCGTTTCCGCGACCTGACAAAAGAGATGCTGGTGCGCATCATGAGTGTGCCGAAAAACTCGATTTACCATCAATTCCGCGAGATTTTCCAGTCGGAAGGCGTGGAACTGGTGATTGAGCAATCGGTATTCGAGCAGATCGCGGAAATCGCCATCGAGTACAAAACCGGAGGACGCAGCCTGCGCGGCATCTTCGAAGAATTGATGACCCCGATTCTATACATCGTCCCCGACCATCCGCAAATTTGCCGTGTCGAGGTCAAGTCACTGTTCGAAGCGCCCAGGTATTTCAAACGGGGGCAGTAAGCAGGTGGCATGTAGGTTGGGTAAGCGCAGCGCAACCCGACATTGAACGGTTCGGTGAAGCACAATGTTTTTTGCCGGGCAAGCGTCCTTTGGGAGTGACGGCGAGGACGCCATCGCTCCCGGTCAAATGTCGGGTTGCGCTGCGCTTACCCAACCTATTCAGTGTTTGCATCAAGCCGGTATCGCCCAAAGATTCTCCAAATCCTGAAAATTCCAGTTTTCCGGTTCTTCGCGGGCGATGATTTTTTCCGGGCAGTTGGGGCGGGACAGGTCGATGACTTCTGGCGGGATGCGGCTGTTGGATTTGGTCGAGAAAAAGACTTTCAGCCGGGGGGTGAGCAGGGATTTCTGGTTTTGTTCGATGATGACGCCGATGCGACCGGAATTGAGGCGTACGAGTGAACCGACGGGGTAAATGCCCAGACTTTTGACAAAGGCGCGGAACAGGTTCATGTCCAGGTGCCCTGTCCATTCCGACATCCGGTGCAGCGAGATGGCGGGATCCCAGCCGTCTTTGTAGGGGCGCACCGAGGTGATGGCGTCGTAGACATCGCAGATGGCGCCCATGCGCGCATAAAGGCTGATGGCGTCGCCTTTTAATTTGCGCGGGTAGCCGGTGCCATCGAGTTTTTCGTGGTGCGCCCAGCAGACATCCATGATTTCCGGGGCGACGCTTTGCTGGGTTTGCAGAATTTCGTAGCCATCACCAGGATGCTTTTTCATGATTTCAAATTCTTCATCCGTGAGCTTGCCCGCCTTGTTTAACACGCCAAGGGGGGTTTTCATTTTGCCCAGATCGTGAATCAGCCCGCCCATCCCGGCTTTTTGGACTTCTTCCTCATTGAATCCCTGTTGCCTGGCGAGCGCGATCATCAGGGCGCAGACGGCGACGGAGTGCATGTAGGTGTAATTGTCGGCGGTCTTCAAGCGCGCCAGACTGACCAGGGCGCCGACGTTGCGTTGCACGGAATTGGCGATTTCATTGACCAGCGGCGCGGCCTGGTCGACTTCCACCGCCTGCCCCATGCGGGCTTCCATGAACATCGAGGTGATGGATTCGCGCGCCTTGGCGCAGATTTTGGTGGCGCGGTCGATTTCTTCGCGCATACTGAGTGGCTTTGGCGGCGGCGCGGGCGGTACGATGATGCGGGTGACTTCTTCTTCAGCTTCGCCGCTGCTGACATCCAGACCTTTGTCGGTGTCAATCCAGACTTCGCGCAGGGCGCTGTCCTGAATCTGGCACAGGTCGTCCGGGTTGTCGAGCAGGAAGTGGGAGCGCCAGAAGGGATGATCCAGCCAGGAGCCGCAAAACTCCTTGACGTACATCCCGACTTTCAGGTGGGCGATGGTGATTCTTTTTAACATGACGATTTCAGTGAGGTAAGCGAGGTAGAGGGGGGTAGGGATGGCAGCCCGTCAGGGATTGTAATGCGTATCCGACTGGACGTGCGGCAACAATGTGACAGCCCATCAGGGATTGTAATGCGTATCCGACAGACAAAAATGTCACGAATTGTCGCTATTGCCGTTGCCAGCGTGCAAATAGCGATTCAGATAGGCCCAGGTTTCGCTGGCGCTCATCGGCTGGGCGTGTTTGTAGCCCTGGATGATTTTGCAATCCAGCGCGGTAAAAATTTCCCATTGCGTTTCGTGCTCAACCCCTTCGGCGATCAGGTGCAGACCCCGCACGCGCGCGACGGCCGCCAGGGTTTTGACCATCTCCTGCGTATCCGGCGCATTGATTTTTTCAGTGAAGAAATGGTTGATTTTGATGGCATCTACCGGGTATTCAATCAGGTTCTTGAGCGCCGAGCGCTCGATTTCCAGACGGTCGACGATGATCTGGATGCCGATTTCGCGCAGTTGCTTGAGGCTTCTGGCGGATTGGACGGAACTTTCCAACAGGGCGTATTCCGAGAGTTCAAACGCCAGATATTTGGGTGAGAGTTGATGCGCGAACAGAATTTCCTGCACAATTTTTACGAATTCAGGACGTTCGAGGTAGCCGGGGATGATGTTGAGCGAAATGCGTCCAAAGGGCAGGTCGGCTTTGAGCCATGCGCGGGCTTTCGAGCAGGCGATGTGCATGAGTTGCGTGTCGATTTCGGTAATCAGACCGTTTCGGGTCGCGGTTTTGACGAAATCGTCGGGACGCAGCAGACCTCTTTCAGGATGCGCCCAGCGTCCGAGCACTTCGAGGTAGAGCACGCGGCGTTCAGCCGTGTGATAGAGGGGCTGGAAGTAGGGCACGAACTGGTGTTTGTCCAGCGCGGTACGGAGTTCCGTGACGAGATGCTGGGTGGCGTCCAGCTTGTCTTGCAGATCGCGATCAAAGAAATGGTAGCGCATCCCGCCCTGGGTCTTGGACGTGTACATCGCCACATCCGCGCGCCGGATGATTTCGTCCGCTTCGATGGCGCCCTGGAAGGTGGCGATCCCGATGCTGCTGTGCACCTGTAGTTCGTGGTCTAACAGCGTGACCGGCACCCGCAGCTTGTCCAGAATGGATTGCGCGAGGATGGCGGCGGATTCCGGGGTTTCCAGTTCGGTGGCGATGACGGCGAATTCGTCACCGCCCAGACGGGCGGCGGTATCTGTTTTGCGTACACGCTCTTGCAGGATATTCGCCATGTGCGTCAAGAGCGCGTCGCCGGTCGTGTGACCCAGCGAGTCGTTAACCTGTTTGAAGTGGTCAAGGTCGAAGAACAGCAGCGCGCCAGGTTTGTGAGAACGTGTGCTCTGGTTGATCGCCCGATCCAGTTGTTCGTTGAACAACATGCGGTTGGCAAGCCCGGTGAGCGGGTCATGCCCCGCCAGATAGCGGGCTTTTTCTTCAGCGACGCGGCGGGTTTTGATTTCAGCGGAAAGCTGTTGATTGGCGTCGGACAACGCGCGGGTGCGCTCGGCAACGAGAATCTCAAGATTGTCCTTGATGTCGCGCAGTGCGTTTTCGGCATGGGTGCGCTCCACAATTTCCGCTTCCAGCTTGAGCGTATGCTCATTCAGGGTGTCCGCCATTTCATTGAACGTGGCGGCCAGCGAGGTAATTTCATTCCGGTACTTGAAGTGGAAGCGGAAATTTTTGGCGCCCATGCGGAATTTGTTGAAGCCGTGATTCAGCCAGTTGATCTGGCGGGAAAGATAGGACGCGAGCCAGAGGGCGATCACGATGACGACGGCGATCAGCAGAATGGTGGAAATCGTCAGATTGGAGGCGGTTTCCTTCATGTCGTCGTACAGCGCCTGGTCGGTTTCGTCGCCCTGTTGCCGCGTATCCTCCTGAACCTGCGCGATGAGGGTGTTCAGGCGTTGTTTGGAAGCGTTGGCGGCGCGGTGAAAATCGTCGACATTGGCGCCGATGGTCACGATGCCAAAGCCGCGCCGGTTGCCTGTCACGGCGGGGCTGTATTGTCCGGTGTAATAGGGAATGGCGGCTGTTGTGGTGAGTTTGTACAAGCCGCTCCAGAGGATGAGGAAGGAGCCGGAGCCGCCGTGGTCGGCGAGGTTGTACCAGCCGACGCACTGCGGCGCGAAATTGAGATAGCGGCAATCCAGACCGACATTGCCGCTGGCGGTGAGGCTGGCTGCGGGTTTTTTGCTTTGCAGTTGGCTTGCAAAGGTCGGCGCGGTTTTCATGTATTCGCGCCAGCTTTTGCCGCTCTTTTTCCAATCCTCAAAAACGCCGCTCTCCAGCCACGGCACGGCGGGTTCGCCGTTTGCGTCGTAACCGACGATGGAATGATGACGCGGGTGAATGATGCTGCGCCCCTTGTAATCCCAGATGAAGGCGTAATTGCCGTCGAAAGCGTCGTTGATGTCGCGGTAGCGTTCTTCGGTGGGCACGATGTTGTCGGTGAAGGACATCAGATGGTCGTGATTTAACGCCAGCGTCACCCAACCGATGATTTTGCCGTCCCGCGTGACGGGCGTTGCCCAGCGCACGATGCCCTGAAAGCGTTTGCCGACCGGATTTTCCTTGCCGGAATAGGCGTGTTTTTCCGGCTCAAAGGGGATGCCGCGTTTTTCGGCGGCGGCGGGCGTGAAGGGACCGATGATTTGCGAGCCGACATAGGCGCCGATCACGTCGGAAACATAAATCTCGCCCGGCTTGAGTTTTTTTAATTCCGCGAAATAGGTTTCGGCACGGGCAAAGGTGTTACGGCGCTGGGAAACATCCTTTAACGCCGCGCTCATTTTGTCTGAGGTCGTGACCTTGACCTGCTCCTTGCCATCCAGACCGACAAAGGTCATTTCCAGATAGAGCGGCAGACGTTCCGTTTTGAACACCGTGGGCGGGCGGTAATGAAAACTGGTGGCGTTATCCGGGCTGCCCGGTTTGGCGCCGGAATCATCGGGACGCGCCGGATTTTCCGCTTCCCAGGCGCTCCCTGCCGCGTTCAGCCGCCATTTGCCGTGTGTGATCAAATTGCGTCGCTTGTCATCCGCAAAATTGCGGTAAGTCGCCTCATCGGGCGCCTGGCGCGCGGCGATGAGAATATCGGCGTCCCGTTCGTAGAGAAATTCCGCCACCCGTCTGGCGGTGTCGGTGGTGAGGCGTTCGATTTCCTCGGTGGCGCGGGCGTCAAGGGCGTGGATGGCGTCATCCACCGCCATATCGCCCACTTGATGAATGGCCTTGTTCGAGGTCGCCGTCAGCGTGTGGATATGTTCTTGCAGATTGTTGGCGGTTTTTTGCGTCTGATGCCAGGCGATCCACACCAGCAGCACCAAAGGCAAGACCTTGATGGCGATGAACACCAGAATCAGGCGAACACGAACCGAAAGTTTGTACCAGAAGTCCAAGAAATCCCCCTTGATTTCAAGGCGATGCGAAATGTATGGATTAAGCGGCTTTTGACCGTGAGCAAAAATGTCACTTTATGCGAACAGTTTAGCGCAAACGGCGCAATATGCCTAAGCGTTAGAGGATGTTTTTATTCCGGTTCGCATGAGAAGCGATACTTTGTCGACTTCGCCTTGCCGTGCAATAGCACTGTCTTCGGCTCGTCTTCGCGTCTCGCTTCTCATGCGAACCGGAATTACAGGGGTTTATGCTGCGTTTGATGCAAATCGTGTGCGAATTTCATGCAAAATTTGTAACAGTTTTGCTCACCGTTCGGGTCAGGATTTGGCGTTGCAGTTTTTCGCCATCCCAGACCAGAACTTCGCCCTGATGTTCCGACCAGTCGGCGAGCACCCAGCGTTCGACATGAATGCCGTCCACGAAATGCTCATGTTTGGCGGGGCGGTGGGTGTGTCCGTGGATGAAGGTCGCGTAACCGTGCTGGCGCAAAAAATCGTCGGTTGCGGCGGGGTTCAAGTCCATCAGATAAGGGGCTTTGCTCCCTTTGGCTTCCACGCTATGCTGGCGCAGATGATGGGCGATGGCGCGGCGCTCGGAGAGGGGTTTTTGCAAAAAGGCAGCTTGCCATTTCGGGGTGCGCTTTTGGGCGCGGAATTGCTGATATTCGGCGTCGTCGGTACACAAGGCGTCGCCGTGCGACAGCACGAATTGCCATTCCGGGGTGGAGAGTACGTAAGGGTCGGGCAGCAGGGTGACGCCGGATTCGGCGGCGAAGCGTTCGGAGAGCAGAAAATCGCGGTTGCCGTGTTGCAGAAAAATGCCCGCTCCCTTGCCGCTGGCGGCGAAGAGGGCGGCGACGACGCGCCGGATGTCGGCATCGTCATCGTCGTCCCCCACCCAGCTTTCAAACAGGTCGCCCAGAATGTAAAGCCGGTTTTCAGGGCGGGCGATGTCGGAGAGCAGTTGGGTGAAAATAGCTGTCGCGCCGGGTGTGCGCGGCGACAGATGAAGGTCGGCGATGAAGTAGAGCATCCGGGCAATCGCATGAGTGAGTTTCCCTCCCCCCTTGTGGGGGAGGGCGTGATAAAAAAAGCCAATCAGTCGGCGATCACTTCGGCTTTTTCAATCACCACGGACTCGACCGGCACATCCTGATGAAACCCCTTGTTGCCGGTTTTGACTTTTTTGATGCTGTCGATGACCTCCAGCCCTTCGACGACTTCGCCGAACACGGCGTAGCCCCAGCCGCTGGGCGTCTTCGCCTTGAAATCGAGAAAATCATTATCGACCACGTTGATGAAGAATTGCGCGCTGGCGGAATGCGGGTCGTTGGTACGCGCCATGGCGATGCTGCCGCGCTTGTTCTTTAACCCGTTATCGGCTTCGTTTTCGATGCTGTCGCGGCTGTCTTTTTGCTGCATGTCGGGCGTAAAACCGCCGCCCTGAATCATGAAACCGGGGATGACACGGTGAAAAATGGTGTTGTCGTAGTAACCGTCTTCGACGTACTGCACGAAATTCTTGACGGTGACGGGCGCTTTTTCGGCGTCCAGTTTGAGGACGATGACGCCGTGGTTGGTGGTCAGTTTAACGCTCATGGAGTGGCTCACTTTTCAGAAATGATTTTGACGGATTGGATGATGACGGGTTCGGCGGGGACATTTTCATGCGGACCATAGCGACGGGTGGCGACCGTGGCGATTTTGTCCACCACCTCCAGCCCCTTGGTGACTTTGCCGAATACCGCGTAGCCCCAGCCGTCGAAGGAGGGGTAATCCAGATTCCGGTTATCGGTGTGATTGATGAAAAATTGCGAGGTGGCGGAATGCGGGTCGCCAGTACGCGCCATGGCGATGCTGCCGCGCGCGTTTTTCAGACCGTTTTTGGCTTCGTTCTCAATCGGCGCCTGGGTCGTCTTCTGTTGCATGTCGGGCGTAAAACCGCCGCCCTGAATCATGAAACCGGGGATGACGCGATGGAACACCGTGCCGTCATAAAAACCCGCGCGCACGTAGTTCAAAAAATTTGCCACGCTTTTGGGGGCTTTCTGGTCGTTCAGTTCCAATGTGATATTGCCCTGGCTGGTTTGTATTTCCACGGTCGGCGCGGCTTGTGTCAGGGTGGATGCCACCAGCGTGGCAGCGAGTAAAAGTGTGCGATACATCAGAGATTCTCCTGTTTTACAAAGGTTTCAAAAAATTTTCACCCTCTCCCACAAGGGGCTGAGGTTGACCTGCATTCCAGATTTTTGACAAAGGTCGCTCCTTTGGTTTTTCGTTGGGTAAGCGTAGCGACGCGGCTTTTCTTTCATCGTTGCCAAGATTGCCACGTCGCTACGCTCCTCGCAATGACGGCAAGCGTACAGTTTGCGGCGGTTGTTATTCTTGCGGCGCGAAGCGCCAAGGTACGACAGTCGGGATGCGCCGCTCACTGGCTTTTCCAACTTACGGGGCTGAGGGAGTGGTTTTTTGATTTTCCAAATCAATGCTCCAACCCTGAAAGCGAGACACCCGTCGCGCCAGAAGGCTTTTGCGTAACTCATGCTCATCTGTCACCTGTCACCTGTCTTCTGTCCCCTGAACTACGCATCACCTTCATAGACGATTTTCCACTGACCGTTTTCGCGCAGCCAGTATTGGCGTTTTTTCATGCGGTTCGTGAGATTGTTGCTGGCGTAGGACTGGTTGAACGTCACGACCACCAGTTCGTCCGCGCCGGGGTTGCGGAAGACGGAAATTTTGTCCAGCTTGACCTGAATCCAGGTCTTGCCCGGATTCACTCGTCGTTTTTGCTCGGCGAAGCGTTGGAAATTCTGCGTCTGGGTTTTGAAATTCTGCGAATAGTGCTTCAGATAGCGGTCGGTATCGCGGCTCTCCCAGTCGGCGCGCCAGGATTCGATGCTGCTTTGCAATTCCTCGCGCTCGCGGTTCCAGTCGTCAAGCGACAACCATTCGATGTCGTTGCTGATGATGACGGGCGTCAGCCCGACCTGCACATTTTTGCCCAGAGTGTCAAAGTCCGGGTTGGAGAGCACCACGCAACCATCGGAAGCCTGCGGCGGGCGGGAGTAAGTATCGGATGGCGTGCCGTGCAGCCAGATGCCGGAACCGCTGCGCCCCTGCCGCTTGTCCCATTCATTCGGATAGTTGATGGGGTACGCGCCGTGCCCGTACAAATCCGCCAGCTTTTCCTGTGGAATGTGCGCGGTGACGTGATACACGCCAATCGGCGTACGCCTGTCGCCTTCGATTTTTTTGTCCGCGCCCAGTTTGCCTTGCGTCACATAGTAATCCGCGACAAAACGCGGACGGCCGTTGTCGTTCTGATACAGGTAGAGGCGGGATTTGCGCGTATCCACCACAATCGCATATTGCTGGCTGTCGTTCATTTGCAGCAGGTAGCGCGGCACATCGTCGGTCGGCGGCTTGTGGCGATAACTCTGCAAACGGGCGATGGCTTCGGCGCGCAGATCGGCGACCTTTTCCGTCGGCGCGTCGGGCGCGGCGCCGAAAGCATCCAGAGGACGCGCCCGCGCCAACAGCAGGTCGCCCTGAATGAGGTAGGCGAGGCGGTAATTCGGGTAGCGTTGCAGCAGGCTTTCCGTGCGGCGCAGCGCCATATCCAGACGCATCGCCTCGATGTCGGCAAAAATGCGAAGCAACTGCGGTTCGGGACCGGAGTCGGAAAAAGATTCGGCGGCGAATTCCTCCCCGCTGATGTTTTCCGCCGTGGCTTCGTCGGCGGGAAGCGCGGGAGGCGCAGGCGATCTGGACAGCAGCCAGACGCCGCCCGCTACGCCAAAAACGAGCAGCAGGGCGGTGGCAATGGCAGCGCGACGTGACAGGCGGGACACAGGGAACCCAGGCGGAGACCGAAACTTCAATCGGGGCATCAGTTCGATTCTTCGGACAGAATCAGCCAGGCATTACCGGCGCGGGTAAAAACGAGGGTCTTGTCCGTGGCGGTTTTCAGACCGGAAGCCTGATAACTCTGACGGAAGCGCACGGTCGCCTGTTTGCCCTCGATGCGGATTGAAGGTTCGGTGTAACTGACTTTAATCCACGCGGGGCGACGGATACGCGCCGCGCGCTCGGCTTCCCAATCCTTGCGGCTGCCTTTGGGCGGCTTGAAGGCGGGCGCGTAAAAACCGAGATAGGCTTGAACATCCTGCCGCGACCACGCATCCGCCCAGGCGGCGAGGGTCTTGGCGACCTCTTGCGGATTGGCAGCGGCAGGTTCGGCTTTGGGCGGCCTGGGCGCGGGCGTGTTGGCAGATGCGGACGCAGCGGTCGGCGTGGATGCCGTCACCGCAGAGGTTGCGGGGGTTGGCGTGGTGGCTACGACCGTGGCGGTCGGTTGGGCGGGTTTGGGTTCGGGGTCTGCCCTACCCTGTGTGCTGACCACGGGCGCTTTGGCGACATTGACCGCCCGCGAGTGATCCGGCGCGCTGACCAGATCACGAATCATGGCGAGCTTGCTTTGCGCGGCGGCGTTGGAAGTGTCCAGTTGCAACGCTTTGTCGTAGGCTTGGCTGGCGAGCTTGGCATACACGTCGCCCAGATTTTCATAAGCGATGGCGTAGGAAGGATGGGTGCGAATCGCCATTTCCAGCGCATTGCGGGCGCGGTCGTATTGCTTTTGCTGGGCGTAGAGCACGGCCAGATTGTTATAGGGTTCGGGCAGTTCCGGGTAATCTTCGGTGAGTTTGGTGAAGATGGCGATGGCGTCTTCGCTGCGTTTCATCTCGGTGAAAATCAGCCCCTTGATGAAGCGCCCCTGCGCGTCTTTGGGGCGGCTGGCGAGATAACTATCGACCTTGTTCAAGGCTTGCGGATACTGACCTTGCCGAATCAAAAGCTGGACTTCGGTCAGGCTGTCGGCGGCGTAAGCCGGGGCAATGCTCACGCAAACGGTAGCGCATAGGGCAAAAAGGGCGGTGCGGAGAGAGTAAGTCATGCTGAATGCTATACTTCGCAGAAATTCAAACCCCGGATTCTATAACAATTTCCCCGCGCCCGATGGCGCAATGCCAGATTGCCCACAATTCACCGCTTCCCGAAAATCGCCATGCTCACCCTTTTTAATTCCCTCAAGCGCGAAAAACAGCCCTTCGTCCCCATGGAACCCGGCAAAGTCAAAATGTATGTTTGCGGCATGACCGTGTACGACTACTGCCATCTGGGTCACGCGCGGGTAATGGTCGCCTTCGACGCCGTTTATCGCTGGTTGAAAACCAGCGGC
The DNA here is from genome assembly GCA_025997095.1 of Betaproteobacteria bacterium. Classification (GTDB taxonomy): domain Bacteria; phylum Pseudomonadota; class Gammaproteobacteria; order Burkholderiales; family Rhodocyclaceae; genus Azovibrio. The sequence continues at coordinate 23,637 of BNUD01000030.1, forward strand.
TTTGACGTGACTTATGTGCGGAACATCACCGACATCGACGACAAGATTATTCGCCGCGCCGCCGAAAACGGCGAGAACGTCACCGCGCTCACCGACCGTTTCATCGCCGCCATGCACGAAGATTCCGACGCTCTGGGCGTGCAGCCGCCCGACTTCGAGCCACGCGCCACCGAATACGTGCCACAGATGCTGGATTTGATTGGCAAACTGGAGAAAAACGGTCTCGCCTACCAATCCACCGCCGATGGCGACGTGAATTACTCGGTACGCAAATTCGCAGGCTACGGCAAACTCTCCGGCAAAACCCTGGACGATTTACGCGCCGGAGAGCGCGTGGAGGTTGACGCCGCCAAACAGGACCCGTTCGATTTCGTCCTCTGGAAACGCGCCAAACCCGGCGAACCCGCCTGGGCTTCGCCGTGGGGCGAGGGGCGTCCCGGTTGGCACATCGAATGTTCCGCCATGAGTTCGCATTTGCTCGGCACACACTTTGACATCCACGGCGGCGGGCAGGATTTGCAGTTTCCCCACCACGAAAACGAAATCGCCCAGTCCGAAGGCGCGCACGGCGAAACCTTCGTCAATTACTGGATGCACAACGGCTTCATTCGCGTGGATGACGAAAAAATGTCCAAGTCTCTGGGCAACTTCTTCACCATCCGCGAGGTGCTGAAACAATACGACGCCGAAGTGGTGCGCTTTTTCATCCTGCGCGCCCACTACCGCAGCCCCCTGAACTACTCCGACGCCCATCTGGAAGACGCCCGCGCCAGCCTCGACACCCTGTACTTCACCCTGCGCGATGTGCCCCCCAAAGCGGTAGCGATTGATTGGGAATCCCCCCACGCAGCCCGTTTCAAGACCGCAATGGACGACGACTTCGACACCCACAACGCCATCGCCATACTGTTCGAGCTGGCGCAAGAAGCCCGCCGCACCCGCGACGCCGCGCTCTCCGGGCAGTTGAAGGCGCTGGCGAACGTCATCGGCTTGCTGGAACGCCCCCCGGAAACCTATCTGCGCGCGCCGGTGGGCGAGACGAACGAAGGCGGATTGACCGAAGCCGACATCGAAGAAAAAATCGCCCAACGCCTGTCCGCCCGCAAAAACCGCGACTTCGCCGGAGCCGACCGCCTGCGCGACGAACTCAAAGCGGCAGGCATTATTCTCGAAGACGGCGCGCAAGGCACGACCTGGCGGCGGGGGTAGGGTGTAACCGCGTCAAAAGCGAGGAGCGGAGCGATGCGGCAATTCAGGGATCAGATGTCAGGTGACAGGTGACAGTAATCAGGGGAGGCTTTGCCTCCGTAGACTGATGACAACCTCAAACCCCTGCGTCAAAAGCGAGGAGCGCAGCGACGCGGCAATCTCGGCGGCGATGGGAGATTGCCGCGTCGCTACGCTCCTCGCTTTTGACGACAGGCATAGTTTCTCGTAGGTCGGGCATGGCTTCACATGCCCGACGCTTTGATGTCGGGCACATGAAACGTGCCCGACCTACGAACCCCAAACCCCCTCGAATGCTGGACAACCGCGTCATTGCGAGGAGCGCAGCGACGCGGCAATCTCTCTGGTCGCCAAGATTGCCGCGTCGCTACGCTCCTCGCAATGACGGTAAGCGTCGTTTCTCGCAGGTTGGGCAAGCGTAGTTGAACCCGACGGTTGTGAACAATCGGTCTGAGTGCCGCTCACCCGTTTGCAATAGTCATTATGGCAGGGGATATGTTGGCGGCAAACATTTTTGGGTAATATGTTTTTTAATAAAATTCATTTGACAAGATGGGCGCTTATCATTTTTACTAGTGTGACGTTCATGAAATTGATTTCATTTATGCGGTCAAGGGTTTTCCTTCGTAAGTCCACCTGAATGGATGAGCCGACTGCTCGTTATAGCGGCGGATATAGAGCATGATCTGCGCGACCAAGGCTTGTTTTGAATGCCAGACGCCCCCCTTGAGAACAGAGCGTGTAAAGATGTTGAACCAGATTTCAATTTGATTCAGCCAAGAGGAATAGGTCGGGGTGAAGTGCAGGTGGAGTCGCCTGCGTTTATTGACCCACGCCATAACATCTTTTTGCTTATGGGCGCTGAGGTTATCGGCAATAATGTGAAGCTCCTTGCCGGGGGTTGATCGGTACAAGTGCTTGAGGAAATTCAAGAAGTTGACATGGTTTGTACTATCAACGCAGCGTGCCTTGACGGTGCCTTCGTGAACGGCAAGCGCGGCGAGCAAGCAGGTTGTGCCATTGCGCTTGTATGTCGAGGTGAGGCGCTTGGGATTTCCTGAGCGCATGGGCAAGAGCGGCTGCGTTCTATCTAAAGCCTGAATTTGCGATTTTTCGTCAACGCACAATACAAGCGCATTGGCGGGCGGGTTCATATATAGCCCAATGATGGTCGCCTGTTTTGTCGCAAACTCCGGGTCTGGGCTTTTCCCGCACCAATGGTGTACCTTGTGAGGCTTTAAATCACCTGCATTCAGTATTCCGTGAACAGCCCCCACTGAGATGCCGGTCGCTTTGGCGAGTTTCCGCACACTCCAGCGCGTCGCACCATCGGTGGGGGTTGTGCACGCAAGCGCCATCACATCTAAACGCTGTTCCTGCGTAATCCCCGGAGGGCGACCACGCCCAACTTGATCCCTGAGTCCTTCCAGACGATGTTCGGTAAAGTGCTTGCGCCATTTCAGGCAACTGGCAACGCTTAATCCCGTGTGCTCTGCAATTTCCGGCAGTGTCATCCCTTGTGCCGCGGCAAGCGCTACCCGTGCGCGAATGGCTATCCGCTGTTCGGTGGTGCCAGCACTTGCCCACATCTTTAAGGTATTCGACTCCTCTTGCGTCAAACTGACGCGCTTGGCGGGCGCTCCCATCAGATTTCCTCCTCTGATGGAAGTATATAATATCTATTTCATGAACACAACACTAGGCGTTCTCAGGCATCCAGAGGCGGATCAATCAAGCGGATTTATGGCGTCGGCGTAGCGGAGCGATTTCCGCAATCGAAGCGACCGAAACACCGTGAAAATTTAATGCAACCCATTGATTTTAATAGACTTCATATCGAGAGTATGGTATAATGCCCCTGCACCCCTGCATTCCACTTCCATGTCATTGGCGTTTTAGCCGCGCTTTTTCCCCTTTTTCGTTTCTCTCGCTGCCCTCAGCTTTGACGGCGGCTGTTTTCGTTTGTCCTTTCCGTTTGTCCTTATCCCGCAGGAGTCACACCCATGTCTTTTATCAGACCAAAACTGTTGTCGAACATTCGAACTTTTTTATTTTTCAGGTTTACAAGTAATCACAGGAGCGCATCATGAAAATCAAAAGCAAACTCATTTTTCTCGTTGTTGCCGCCTTGCTCGGCATGTTATCCATCGGCGGGCTGGGGGTTTATTCCGCCAACGATTCTGACAAGACCACCAATATCATCTACAACCAGCGTATGCCGAAGATTGTGGGCGGGCTTCAATTTCTGGAAATGCTCAGCGATCTGCGCAGGCATTCCTTTGTCCTGCTTTCCACGCAAGGGCTGGATGAAAAAGCGGCGGTGCAATCCATTTTGGACGATCTGGGAGAGTATCGCGCCTCCATTGCCGAAACCGACAAATTTCTGGCGGAAATCAAGGCGGCGGGCGGCTTTTTGCCCGGAGTCGAGTCCTCCTGGAATGACATTTTCCAGAAATGGCCGACCTTGTCCGGTTATCTCCAGCAGAATGTCGAAACGGCTGAACGGGCAGCCCGCAATCCTTCGCCGGAAGCCA
>BNUD01000031.1 GCA_025997095.1 Betaproteobacteria bacterium
ATCGCGCACACCACCCATTTGTCGACACTTGGCGGTGTTGCGCGAACACAGGTTTGATGGTGGATACCTTGTGCCCTTTACCTCGCCTTACTCGCCATTTTCCCTTTACCCGCCGTGGCGCAATCGCAATGGCGTGACCTTGGGGCTTCTTCGGCTCCTGCGGTTCCCGATACTGTGGTGAACAGCACGCAGATCAACTTTGGCGGGCATGAATGGGTGGTGATTGGGAACAAGGACAAGGATATTTACAAGAACGAGATTGCTCGTGGTACTGCCATTAGCAGTGGGGCTTACGGCGGTGTAGAACAGCCGGATGACAGCGTAACGCTGCTCTCCATCAAGAATGATTTTGCTGGGGCGCCAATGTGGAATTCCGTGCTTACACAGGTAGCGGTGGCGGATGCAACTCCGGCTATTATGCGGGAAGCTGCAACAATTATCTGGTGTCGGGCACATGAAGCGTGCCCGACCTACGAAACTGGATTTTGGGGTGCAGGGGTATGGCGGCAAACGCGGTATCGGTTTTGACGTCAGGTAGGGGCGGTTCGTGAACCGCCCGTGAGTTTGGCTCCGCGCGAAAAATCTTAAAACCGTCGGCGGGGACGCCGGCGCTCCCAGCAACGGCGAACCTGGCAGCAAGCGTAGCGCCGACAATCCGTGTCAAGCATTCGGGCACGGTACGCCGGGGCACGGCGTGCCGTGCCCTATGGCGGCAAAGCCGCCCCTGATGACTGTCACCTGACCTCTGATACCTGTGCCCGACCTACGAAACAACTTGTAGCGCTTTGTCAGCGACCTGCAACCCCGATGCCTTGCATCGGGGTTTTTTGTGCGGGGATTATTGCGGCGCGTCCGGCTGGCGCAGGCTTGCCAGAAAATCGTATAGTTTGGGGTTATCGCTGAATCCGACATTAAAGCGCATCCACGGCACTGTCTGCCCTTCGGTCATGAACAGGTGCCCCGGCGCAAGAAGTAAATCGGCTTCGATGGCTTCGTTGCACAGCACGGCGGAATCGGCAAAGGCGGGATGGCGCGCCCACAGGAAAAGACCGGATTCCGGTCGGTCAAAGAGTTCCAATCCCGCCTGCTCCAGGCGACGGGCGGCATTTTTCTGCGCTTCGCCAAGACGCTCGCGCAGCGCCCGAATGTGTTTGCGAAAGCGCCCCTCACTCAAAATTTCGTAGGCCAGTCGTTCCGCGATTTCGGACGAGGTGAGTCCGGTCATCATCTTGATCTGGGTGATGTCTTCAACCGCATCCCGATGGGCAGCGATGAAACCGACGCGCAGGCGGGGCGAGATGGATTTTGAAAAACTGGTCAGGTAGATCACCCGCCGCAACTGATCCATGCACGCCAGACTACGATGCGCGCCCGTGTCGAGGTCGGCGCACACATCGTCTTCAACGATGATGAAATCATGACGGTCAGCGATTTGCAGCGCACGATGCGCCGTCGCTGACGAACAACTGGCGCCAGTCGGGTTGTGTAAGCGGGAATTGGTGAAGAAGGCACGCGGGTGATGCGCTGCCGCCAGTTCTTCGAGAATATCCACATCCGGCCCCTGCGGCGTCCACGGCACGCCGATCAACTGCGCTCCACGGGCACGCAGGTTGGACATCATCACGCTGTAGCCGGGTTCATCGACCAGCACGGTATCGCCGGGGCGCAACAGATAGTGGGACACCAGTTCAATGCCGTGGCTTGCCCCGGTCGTCAGCAGAATCTGGTCGGGCGCGGCGGCAATTTCCTGTTCGCCCAGCCATGCGCTGATTTTCAGGCGCAGATTGGTCTGCCCGCGCGGGTTGCCGTAGCCGACCATCTGACTCGGCGGCTTGCCTGACAACGCCCGCAGAGCGCGGCGCACGGCGTCATTGTCAAGCCAGGTATCAGGAATCCAGCCAAAACCGGGCGTCACTTCCGCCGAACGGTTTTCCCAGGCGCGGCGCACAAACCATAACGGATCGAAGCGGATATTCCGCAGCGACTGCGCTTCTTCCCGATAAATGCCCTGCGCCGTGGCACGAACGTAAAAACCCGCGCTCTGACGGGGAACGAGATAACCATCGGCAACCAGACGGTCGTAAGCCTCAACCACAGTGGACACGCTCACGCCATGCGTTTCCGCAAATTGACGGATGGAAGGCAACTTGGTCCCCGGCAACAGTTTGCGCTCGTCAATCAGCGCCTTGATACCAACGGCAATCTGAAGCACGAGCGAGGATTGGGCGGCAGGGTCGAGAGTGAGTTGCATCGCTCAACCTTCTTCAAATTCCGCATTTTTGAAGTGCAGCACGTTGCAGTTCTCCTTCACCACGCGCTGCAATGTGTCGTCGAAGCCCTTGCTCGCCTCGGCCTCAATTTCGATGGCAATCCTGACCTTCACATCCTGACGTGAGGTGAATTGCAGGACAACCTCATCAACAAGGTCGGCAAATTGCTTCTTGGCCAGAATCGCATCCAACTCGATGCTGCCATAGAACCTTTTTTTGGCAGACTGCGACACGGGCGGGTAAGTATCCGGGTTGGCAGCGCCTCCAGCCTTTGGGGGTGGAGGCAGTGTGCTTCTGTCAGTCGGGTAGGGCGTATTTGACTCACGCTTCTGCCGCTCGGCGGCTTCGGCAGCTTCTTCTTCGGCACGTAGTGCCTCTGCTGTAGCAGGCTCGATCAACAGCAGAGAATCATCGAGAAATGGCGATGTGCGTTTACCAAAGGAAAACCCGACATAACGCCCCTCTTCGCTGCCTTGTGCGAAACCGAAGAAATCCCGACTATCAGCGCCAGCCGCCAACGTGCGTTTGAAAACACTATCGTCTTTCAGGCGTGGCAAAAAAAGCTGACAACAACTTTGCTGCCACACTTTAAGCGCGCTGACATCCTTGGTGCCATCCTTCCAGAACCATTCCCTGAGCATCTTGTTGAGATGAATCGGCGCCCATTCGGTAATCAGGAGTTCATTCTCCTTCAGTACCCGCTCGATTTCCTGCGACAGATTCTGCGCGCTCGGATTCACCTGAAAATGCTCCCACTGAATCTCGGAGATTCCCTTGCTGGCACTGACTTCCTGCATGGGTGCGACAATCCATTTATAGGTTTCACGCACCATGCGGCGCAGGGCATCCCTGGCACTGTCCAGACTCGTGCTCGCCTGCCGTGCCTGATATTGGTCGAGATTTAATTTCACATCCTTGATGTCAATAACGATGGACTGCCAAGCCAGCGTTGAGCGCACCTGATCCTTCAGTCGGCTGACACTATCATGATCAGTCGCCAGAAAAATCAGGCGGTTTTGTTTGGAACGGGGCTGATCGCCACGCTTTTTCAGAATCTCCGTGGCGCGAGCGATGGCGAAACTCTGCCCGTTACGACTGAAGGCAGCGTCCGGCGGCAACACCACGAGGCGCAATTGCCAGTCATCGGGAACATCGCCACTTGCCGTAAAAACATGCGTTCCACCAAACACGCCGGGGGCTAAGCTACGTTGAATGTTGTCGCGGATGAAGGGAAACACATCTTCCTTATCCTGATAACGGCGCTTGCGCTCCTCCATTTCTCGGCGCAAGTTTGGGCGAGTGTCAAACCAGAAGCGGTTATTCCCGCTGTTCAGGTAATGCAGTTTGTCTACCAGACGGCGCAAGGCATCCTTATAGAGACCAATCTGCTGCCCCGGCTGCGCGACGCCCAGAATGACACGCCCCAACTCAATACCACGTACCACCTGATTCGCCGTGCTTGGCGCGCTCCCCAAAAAAATCGTGCGGGCGGCACGGCGGCAGGCTTGCACGCTACCCAGGCGAGTATCCTGATTTTCGATTTCAGTGGTTTCGGCGCGCTCACCATCTACATCGCGCTCAACCACGGGATCCCAGCCTTGTGGCAGGTAATTGACCATTTCGTTACGCGCATCGGCATCCATCAACGGAAAACTACCGGGCATGAGCAAAAGATCGCTATTACCGTCCTTCCACAAGCGATGAATGACCTTCGCCATCAACTTCAGCACGCCACGGGTACGCTGGAAATTATCCAGCGACGACCAATCCTCATACAGCCGGTCGAACACCTCTGGATGAATCGGGTAGGCTTGTTTCAGACGGTCAAGATAGTGGCTCTCCAAGGTCTCACGCGGGAAATCCTCGCCGTTCGCCGTGTAGTAGTCGGCAAATGCCTGACACGTAGCTTCCGCCGCCTGTTCGTCGTTGATGCGGGTAAACAGGCGGCGGCGCACAATCTCGAAAGCCTCCTCGGTGCCAACGGGCTTCCACAACGCCTGAATGCGACCGAAATAATGCGCCAGTGTCTCAAGCGCCTTCACGCCGCGCTGGCTTCCCGCCTCTTTGTTCGATTCAGGCAACGAAGCCAACAACACCGCTGTCGGTACGGCTTTCAACGCCTCGGTCAATGCCTGCACAAAACTGAGATTGGAATCAAAACTGCCGCCGGTCAGGGTTTTGCCATCCTCAAACTGGCGTACATAGGCGACAAGTTCATCAACCAGAATCACGCACGGCGCATAGCGAGAGAGCAAAGTTTCCAGCACAGCTTTGCCCGGTGACGTGCCCGACGCATCCGCATCGGCAACCAGCGCATACCCTTCCGCCTCGCCCAACTGCCACGCCAGATCGCCCCATAAAGTACGAATCGCCTGTCCGTCACGGACAATCGGTTGATTCGGAGAAGACTTGATACCGTCCAACACCGCAATCCGCGCCTGCGGTACTTCTGTCACGCCAGCGGCATTCAGAATGGCGGGAATACCCGGCAAATCGCCAGCGGCAACCGTGCCGCCCGCCCGATTTACCAGGTGATAGACCGCCAACATCGTATGCGTCTTGCCGCCGCCGAAAGCGGTTTGCAACTGAATTACCGGATCACCGCCTTTGCCGGACAGGCGCTTGACCACTGAATCCAGCAACAGCCGCATCCCTTCGGTAATAAAGGTACGCTGGAAAAACAGCGCCGGATTCTGGTATTCCTCCGTTGCCGTACCCTCGTGCACGCGGGAAATATCCGCCGCAAATTCGGCCTGTTGAAATGTACCCTTGAGCACATCTTCATGGGGAACGGCGACTTCGCGCCAAGGTTTGATACTCATTATTCTTGCTCCGTTCCCGCTGCGTATATCGTCAGCTTCAATTCACTGTCATCGTTGAGACTGTATTCAGGGCGCTTACCCGAAAGTCGCTCACTCATTTCAAGAATGATGGACACACCTTCTCCGCGCTTGTCCATAATGTGCTGGCGGTGAGTCGCCAATTTGTCATCGTCGATGGGGCAACGTGCCAGCAGGCTGGTCAACGCCTCGTTGCGCGCCGCTTGGCGGAATGGCAAACTCTCTGTTGTCATGGTGTTAGGCAGCATACCGGGCGAAAACAATTCCAACCGATCATCAAACAGACGCAACCGCACCTTGGTGCCTGCCATCGAATAATCACGATGAGCAACTGCATTGGTCACCGCCTCAAACACTGCCAGCATGTCGAATTGTGGTAGATCCTCACGTCCACCTTGCGTGTGTTTGTAGGCTGCTACCCGCATGTTCTTCCGCACAAAAGCGCAGGCATCAAGGATTTGCTGATCGAGCGTCCCGCCAATGTTCTGGGCATCGCGCTGATACAGCGACTCTCCGGCAGGCAGGACATCCCTCCCCTGATACGCCACAGCCTGAATAAATGCGCCCGGCAAAAACTGTTGTGTAGTTCGGCTACCCATAAGTAACCCCGCCACCGTTGGGCGCCACTCACCGTCTTGTTCGTCCCGCGCCGCCATTGCGAGCTTGCCGAGCAGGATTTCTTTTGCATCAGGACTTCGTGCCGGGGCAAAGCGACGCCACAAAGTCTCGTCCAAATCGTCCAACGTCGCACGTATAACGGGTGTTTCATCAAAGCGAATCAAGCGCGACTGGCTACGCTGCTGAAACAAGCGTGCGAGTTGGTCGGGAGGAACAGGGCGTTTCGATGAGCCGATACGATGTAAGTAGCCACCGGGACTCTGATGGACAAACAGGCTACGCCTCACCTCAACACGGATCACAGCTTGTTCAACACCACTAATATCAGGCAAAGTCAGACGCTCAATGGTAGGAGCCAAAGGCGGCTTGATGGCATCCTCACAAGCCTGACGCACTAAGCTCTCCACAGCATCCAACCTGTCGAGTTCGATACCCACCACTTCCCGGCGGCTGTCTTCCACACCAAGCAACAACACACCGCCAGCACTATTGGCAAAAGCAGCTAACTCGTCTGCCAAACCATCTTGCGTAGGTCCACGAACCTTTCCACCAGCAAATTTCACCTCTTTCAGTTCCAGAAAGCTGTCTTCGCCAAGCCGGATTTTTTCCAACAATTCACTACGTGTAGCCAACATCTCAAACCTCCGTTCCCAAGCGTTTCCAGCGTCGCGCAAACGCCTCACGCCCACCTTCCATTACACGACAAACCTCACGTCGAACTGGCAACTCCTGCAACGTGCCACTCTGTTTCACAAAGCACTGCCCTTGCCCAAACTCCATGATATGAACCAGTTCCGCATCACCATTGACGACTACGTTCGGGTTATGGGTGATGATAATAAGCTGACGGCGCAACTTGTTCTCCCGAATTTGTCGCACAATCAGGTCGTAGATTAGATGATTGTCGAGATCGTCTTCGGGTTGGTCGAGCACGATTGGTTCTTCGCCAAAAGCCAGCAAGAAAGCCAGCAGTGCTGCCGAGCGTTGCCCTTGCGACCCTTGGCTGATGGAAGCCCATTTACTATCGCGCTGGTACTCGATACACAGATCGTCCTCTGGAAACCAAGTTAGAACATGGTCGGCAAATTCTGGTTTTTCGTGTTGACGCAGCAGATAGTTGCGGAAACGCCCACCCAACTTGGTATCAACCTCAAGCAATTGCTGCTTGACGGTTTCGACAAACGCTACCTTCCCGTCTTCATCCGCCTGCGCCAGATCAAATGCCATGCCACCCGATCCCTCATCATTCAAAATATCCTCGGCAAAGCGATCATCAGTTACGTCGATTAATTCGCGCAACTCACGTTCAATCTGCTTTGCCTCAAAACCGAAAGGCGCAACTGTAATCCGCACATGCTGGTTGCCAGTCAGTTTGTCCTGAATAAAAGCCTGACGTGCCTGAGTAATGGCTTGCCGCTTCTGCGTTATCAATGCACGCTGCACATCAATCTGCTGCACCAACGTCTGGTGGTCACCTAACATTTTCTGGAACGACTTGTGTTGCGCCTCCAGTTGCTGGCGTTCCTGCGTTAGACGAGCGAAGGCTTGCGGGTCACTGACGCCTTGCTCTGCAAGTTGTTGTTGTAACGCCGCATATGCTTTCTGAGTGGTTTGGGTACGTTCTTGCCACAGCGTAAACCGAGCGTCCTTCAGCGTCGATTCGGCGAATGCGTACAATTTCTGCGCCTGATCCTGCAAACCAATACGGACATCTTCAACCCGTTGGTCAATATCTTTGCGCCAAGCCAACAGATCGGCGTCCTGCTCCGTAAAATGCTGACCTGACCAGTCATCAAGTACGATGTGATTGGGCAAATCGGCAATGCGTGCAGCACTCTCACTCAATTGCTCGGACAATGTTTTCACTTCTCTAGTTTGGTGCTGTCCTTGTGCATAGGCGCGCAACACTGCCGCGTGGTCAGCCTGAGACAATGCTGCCAGCTTCTTCACAGACTCATTCAATTTGCGCTCAACCTCGGGCTGTCCAGCCAACTTGCCATCCAGTTCACGCAAACGGGCACGCTGGGTAAAGAACGTACGCTTCGCCTCATCAAAATCTTGCAACAACTGCTCGACATTCGCATTTTCGTCAATGATGGATAGTAAGGTTTGCCGCCCACTACCCGCCAAGAACGCAATCTGCCCCTGCGAGAAGATGCGTAGCGGAAAGCGTGCCGCATTTATGCTCTGGCTGGATGATGCCTGCCACTGCCCGTTTCGCAATTCCTCCACCACATTGCCCTGTCCATTGGCTTGCCACAATAGACGAAAACACGCCCCTTCATGCTGCCATCCCACTCGGATGACGGTATTAGCTCGCAACGCACCTTCATCATCACGTCCTTTGGCAATCTCGCGGAATTCCTCGAAATGCGTGCGTGGTTCGCTTCCTTTGTTCAACTCTTGCTCGCGCTGCGTAGCTAACCGTAAGGCATGTACCACAGATGATTTGCCTGTCCCCCGCCCGCCGACGACAGCATTAAAGAATGGCGAGCACTCTAATTGTGCAGGCTGACCATTGCCAATGTAACGTGCATTCTCGATTTCGATGACTCTAATGATATGCGCAGGAATTTTCTCCGGCTCGAAAACTCCTTCATCACTGCGTTGAATCGACGCACCGTTGCCATCCAGCAATGCCAGACGCAAACCTTCAAGCGTTGGGCGAGCCATCTTAACCCATGTATAACGATTCCCCGGAACCGCCGGGTCTTGAAAAGTATGGCAGTCGCTACCCAAGATATGGGCAAAACGATTGGCTTCGTTTGTAACCGCAGAAGGCCACTGATTTGACGAATCGCACCACTCCACAGCCAACAAGCCTTCTACGGCCAACGCCTGCTTTACCATTTGTGGACTCAGGACACATTCACTTGTACCAAATGTTACGCGCAGCAATCCTTTAGTGTTGTCGGCGTGTGCAGGCACCGGAATTGCACCGGATTCGAGAATGAATCGAATCACTTCTTGCAGGCTATGGCTGGTCTCAGCATCACTATTACCCTTTGTTCCCGCATAACCAACTTTGCCTAGCAAACTGTCAATGTCGCCAGTCGTCGCAGCAGTATCGAAAATGGCAAGCACATGCACACCGCCTTGTGCAGAAATTTCCACTCCCGGAAATAAAGTCAACTCCCGAAACCCTGTCTGTGGATGTCCTTGCTCGGCCTGCGCCTTCATGCTTGCATAAGCAGCTTTGAGTTGGTCTATCCAAGCCCCGCTGTTGTGATCGGTAACGGCTACGCAGTCGATTTCCGCAGCCATGAACTTCAGCAGCCAATCCTGTGGACGAAGCGGCAAACTCTGCGTATGCCATGGCGTGTCATGGGATGCCGGAGTATGGGTGTGAAAATCGAATTTCCACCAGCGGGAACCGGGGTAAGGCCATTGGGTATTTGCCATTTCTTATCCTCTCATCAAATATCCAGTTGCGCTTGCGAGTCGACGATGCCTGCCTCGCCCGCAGCTTGTTCCATGCCTGACCATGCCGTTACCAATTCATTGTAGGCGCGGGCGTCTTCTGCCCAGCCTTTGCGTTCGCAGAGTGTGTAAAGACGGTACGCCAGATTGCGTATTGATTCAATGCGGGTCGGCATACGGGCGAGCAAGGCTCCGGCTGCCGATTCTCCATCCTGATTCAGGGTGCGAATCAGTTGGTGCAGCGCCTCCCATACCGGCGTGCGCTTATCGGTTTCCGGCGACCAGTCTTCAGGCAGTTCCGCCCAACGCAACAGACGCAGCTTGCCGCTACCGCTGTCAACAACACCGGCGAATTGAAGACCGCCAACGCTGGTGCCCTTGGCACGAGCCAGCACATCGGCATCACCAAAGCCGCCCTCTGCCCAGCCTTGTCCTTCGAACCAATGCAGGCAAAATTGAGTGTCGTGGTCGAAATCGTCTTCTGCCAGATAGCGGTTGATAAGTTGCAACGCCGTTTTAACCGACATAAGGCTACCGTCGGCTTCCAGTACGGCGGCGTACTGGCTGAAGACGGCCATGCCGGGGCCGATGATGGCTTGCGACAAATCTACCGGCGCGACGGGGGAGTTGACGCCGCCGTGGGTCATGTCGAGCAGCGCTCCCGGCAGCTCGGCATTGAGTTCACGCAGAAATTCGCGGCGGGAGGCGGTGGGGGCGTCGGCGGGGCGTTTGCGGCAGACGAGGATGATGGAGGAGGCGAGGGTATTTGTTCCAGAACTAATTGTTCTTCCCTCCCGTTCAGTGCGCATCGGCCAAGTACCGGTGAGTGCAAAACCGGCATCAAGCACCGCTTGCAGGAAAGTCACCCAGCCCGTGCTGGAAGTGCCTGCTTCGTCTTTGGTTTCGGCTTGCTTGAAAGCGTAATAAATCGTGACGGGGAAAGCCGGATGCGCCCGCTTGGCAAGGTTGTGAATCGCTTTCTTCATGCCGTCAAGGAAAAAGGATTCCGCCTGTTCTTTACCGCCGTGGCGATAGGGCGTGGCGACCAGTTCTTCTGCTTTCGGTACAGCCAGCGTAGCGTAAAGGCCCGGGAAAATCGGTTTCAGACTACGCCGTAACCAGACATAGAAATAGTCGGATAAATCAGCGTAACCGATGTTGTCGTAATACGGCGGATCGCAGGAAATGACTTTGCTGTCGCTGATGGACTGGAACTGAGCATCAGCCTGTAGAGCACTTCCAGCCGGTTTTGCTGGAAATCCATCAAACGCTTTCTCAACCCATCCAAGAGCACTTGAGAAGTTACCCGTGGAGTCTGAGAAAGGGTTTGCCTCTGCGTAATCCCAAACCATCGGTATGGCTTGTCGCGCAAACGTGTTGCGTAAAGTATCTCGTTGTGAAGTCCAACTTGTCAGAGATGAATGTGAATCGGTCATGCGATCTGCCGCCAACCCCAAATACACCCCCACCGCCTCCGCATAAGCCGTCGCACCGTTGCCGCCTGCATCCAGCCCACGCCCATCGTCGGACATCCCTGCGGCCAGGGCATCCGCCTTGATTTTGCGGATGGCTTCGGGAACCAGATCGGAGAAGGTGGTCAGCGCGACGAGTTGGCGCGGAGTGAAGAGGTCGCCCCACTTCTGTAAGCCGTAGCTAAACGTCCAGAAATTGCGATGGTCATCAGGCAATGACGATTCCGGTTTCCATTCTGGTCGTGCTTGTCTGGCAATGGTCTCGTGTTCATCGGTCGGAGCCAGATAGATGCGCCCACGCGAGCCTTCGGCAACGATAGCCATCAATCTGGCACCCATGCGCCCAGCCATTCCTTCAGCCTTGATGTAATCCGGCTCTATGGGCGAGTCAGACATCAAACAGCGAAAGTTCGCACCCCGCGACAGCTTGGTGCCATCTTTTGCCCCTTCCGGCGGCGTACCCTTTTTCACCGTAAAGCGATACGTATCGCCCTCAATCACCGGCTCAACCCAGGCTTCCTTGCCCTTTTTGCTCGACAACACAAAAGTCGACGCCAGCGGCACGTCAACATGCGAAAACGCCGGATTCGAGCTTTTTACCGTGCGTGCCCACAACCACGCAATCACCGTCAGCTCTTCGCCCAGATAAGGTTTCAGGTCTTCCCGTTCCTGCACCATCTCGGCGGTGATTTTCACTCTGGGGTACAGGTGTCCGATGCGCTTTTTGGCCTCTGCGCGCATCCACGCGCCGTAGCGGCGCACGTCTTCGGCCAGACCACGTGCGCCTCTCCAGTCTTCCGACAGATTGCCTTGCCGATCACCTTCCAGTCGCGGCCCGACCGGGGCACGTCCGGCAAAGCGGGGCGGGATTTCGATCATGGCCTTGTTGATGGTGACCGCCACCGGGTTCAGGTCGCTGGCGTAGCTCTCCAGCCCCAACCGTTGCGCTTCCAGCGGCAAGGCACCGCCTCCGGCAAAAGGGTCGTGGAAGGCGGGCAACTTCTCCGGATTGAAGAGTTCGGCGGCTTGCGGGTGCTTCTTGTTCAGTTCACAGGTCTCGCGCCAGCTTTTCCAAATCTCGGCGCGGGCGGCCTCCAATACCTCTTCGTTATTGGTGTTCTCCCACAGCACCAGCTTCTCGATGATGCCGAACAAGCGTTCGCGTTCAATCTCCGCTTTCTCTTTGTTCACCCCAAACTTGAACCCGCCCCCTTGCTGGTAGCCGGGGTCATTGACCATCTGGGCAAAGATGACCGCACGGGCAGCCGCCAGCGGACGCCGCGCCCACCATAGGTGGAGCGTGGAAGGATGCCCGTGGCGGATGGATTTTTCACGGGCGGCGGCGACATTGATGGCATCCAGCGGCAGGGCGACTTCGATGAGTTTTTTGGGGGTTTTGATGGGGGTCATGTCGGATGTTGCTGCCAGTATGCGGGACGTTGCAGGATAAAGCCGTCAGCACGTTGTACTTCGGCAGGAAGTTGGGATTGACGCAAGGCGGTTTCGTTGATGAGGAATGTAGCAGTCGCCGCTTTTGCCAAATCGGCAGAACGACGGTCTGGAGGAAAAACAACAATCACCCGCTTGTCTGGAAACTGCGCGAGCAGCTTACGTACCGGCGTAGTCAAGTCACTATCGGCGGAAATGAGCAGGGCGGTATCAAAGCTATTGTCATAAGCATCGGCAAGCAACTGGACGGCGATGTTGACGTCAGTCATTTTCTCTTCGTAGTTCTTCCATTTTGCACCACACTCGAAGCAACGCCGGTTTTTTTGGAGGTAATGACCAAAATGCAACTGTACGTCGGATAAGGTGCCGAGGGCTTCCAGATAGAGGGATTGACGCTGCATGTCGGGTACGTTATCGCCCGTGTTACGAATGCGCGAGGTGAAGTAGTGTACACCGGCCAGCGTTTGGTCAGGCTTCATGAGCGCGGTGGAAAGCGCATTCAAATCCAGCCAGTAGTATTTGCGCCAGCCTTTGCTACGCAGACCGAAGTAGAAATTAAAACCATCGACGTAGACCTTTACCCGGTTCATACCAAGCCACCTGCTGTGTTCAAAAATTGACATGCTAAACTAGGTACAGTAATATCAAATGCGTAAACCCCACCGGAGATCGCATCTCCGGTCCAACGCCTCCTTCGTGGAGGCGTTCCTCTTTGTAACACGGAATTCAACAGCCCCACCGAAGATCGCATCTTCGGCTCGACGCCTCCTTCGTGGAGGCGTTTTCCTTTATGGCTCTGTACCTTCACTGCACGCTCTCCATTGTGATTGCTTTTGCCAGCAACTGCGACAAATCAAGATTAATACTGGTGACAGCCCAATCCGGTTCGTGCGTGAACGGCTTGGTCACGTAGAACGGTCCCTCATGTTGGTCGCCATCTACCAGCACAATCGCCAAAATGAATTTGTCCTGCTGGTTCAGCCCGTAGAGAATTTCATTGCGGGTGACGGTCACGCTGCTGCTGCCCTTGGCGCGACCTTTGACTTCGATGTGGCGGGCAGGCGGGAGCTTGCCGTCTACGTCTTTGGGCAGACTGGTGATGTCCCAGCCGCATTTTTGGGCTGAAACGTCGATGACCTCGTTACCCAAGGCACGCTCGGTGTCTATTACGGCTTGCATGGCAATCTGCTCTACCCGTGCGCGAGCGGCAGCATCTGTTGTCCATTCCCCTTGTTGCCCTTTGCGTTGTGCCAATAAGCCGGCAGGAATCACCAGTGCGCCCCCCACGACGACGGGCGTGGCAGAGACGACGTGACGCATGGCCTTGAGTTCTTTTGTGCGGGATTCCAGCCGCACGGTAAGTTCGTCCGTGGTTCGACGGGCGTTATCGAGGTTGAGACGAACGTCTTTGCCAGCCGCAGCGTCATCTTTCAATTTGCTGTATCGGTCTGCCCAGTGGTCGATTTCTTTGACCAGACGTTTGTGGACGGCTTCCAGCGTTTTGTCGACATGGTTTTCGCGGCGGGTACGCACTTCGTTGAAATGTTCCGGTACGAGATGGATAGAGGCGTGCGCGAGCGCTTGTTGTTCAAGATTCCGGGTAATCCACGGCGCGCCAAGGATGTCTGCAATCAAAGGCAGGTCTGCGTCAGCAAAGGGTTCGAGATCAAGGTGAGGCGCCCATCCGGCATTGGTCGCGTTGCCTTGCGGGTCAATTTCGACGAATTGCATACGGCGGGAAACAACATGGCTTGAGTCGTTCCCTTCTTTTACGGAATGGTCAATGATGAGCAGCACTTTGGGGGTAATGCCCATGTCGGCGGGGTCTAACAGCACGGCACCCTGTTTGAGTTTGTTGCGGTGCTGTTCTGTCACGAGGTCGGTCACGGATTGCATCAGGGGATGACCGGGATGCAGGAGACTCGCCATCGGGGCGCCAATGCGATCAATAATACGGACATATTGTTTCTCGAAGCAGACGCGCTCATATTTGCGAAGTACGGGATCAAGATTGCGGCGATCCCGTCCGGTGAGTTGTCGGTCGCGCTCACGGATGATGGCGGGGACGTTTTTGATTTCAAAACGCCCCGGCTCGCGCTGACGTAATTCGCCACCGAGTTGCTGGAAAGCTTGATTGAAGAAGGCACGAATGAAATAGGGTTGCAGTTTGCGGGCTTCGGCTTTTTCCATTTCCTCTTTGACCGCAAACAGGTGCTCCGCATTCATCGCTTCTTCGCACAATGCGTTGCGTTTGATAATGTCTTCAAGGTGCGCGGTATCAAGGGCGCCTTCAATCGTGCGTTGCAGGCGCGTGCGAACTTCGGGATCTTCACCGTGGCGGATGGCTTCAATCAACAGGTCTTTGAGGCTCTTTTCTTCAAACACTTCGCCCAGAATATCGAACACGCGACCGCCCAAGGCTTCGCGCTCGACTTCGAGTTTGTCGAAAAGGCGCTGAAAAACGTCGCCTTCGCGGGTCTCGCCTGCGACCATGTTCCACAGGTGGCAGACTTCGGTCTGACCGATACGGTGGATACGCCCGAAACGCTGTTCGATGCGATTGGGATTCCACGGCAGGTCGTAGTTAATCATGAGGTTGGCGTTCTGGAGATTGACGCCTTCCCCCGCTGCATCGGTTGCCAGCAGCACACGGGTTACCGGATCGTTACGAAACAACTCTTGCACCTTGCGACGTTCTTCACGTTTGATGCCGCCGTGGATCATGGTCACGGCATCTTCGTTGCCAATCAGCCCGCAAATTTTGGTTTCGAGATAGGTCAACGTGTCGCGGTGTTCGGTAAAGATGATGATTTTGCGCTGACGCCCGCTTTCATCCCGCATGGTGGGCGACTGCAACAGATTGGACAGTTGCTCCCATTTGCGATCCTGCCCGGAATGGACGATTTTTCTGGCCTGTTCTTCGAGTTCGGCAAGGGTGCTGATTTCTGCTTCGAGTTCCTGAATCGTCCGCGCCGCCGTTGCATGGTCGACAACAGTTGACTCGAATTTTTCGTAATCTTCGGAAGACATCGCATCTTCCGATTCCCAAATATCTTCTGGTACGCCATTCAGGTTGAGCGTTTCAGCGAGTTGTTGCCCACGGCTGTGGAGCTTTTCTTCTTCGACCTGACGCTTGAGTTTGTCGTGCCGACGTTTGAGCGAATGGTAGATTGCCGCCGGACTGGACGCCAGACGACGCTGCAAGGCGGTGAGCGCGAAGCCAACCCTGCCTCTGCGCTGACCGTCGAGCTGGTCTGCGCGGTTCATTTCCTCTTTGACGTAGCTGGTGACCGCTTCGTACAGCGCAGCTTCCAGATCGGAAAGTTTGTAATTGGAGGTAGAGGCATGTCGATCCGGAAACAGCTTGGTGCCGTCGAAGCGCAGCATTTCTTCCTTGACCGTGCGGCGCATCAAGTCGGAAACATCAACCCTGTGTGCGCCATCGCGGAACTTGCCGTAAAAACGGTCTGAGTCCAGCAGGGACATGAACAACTGAAAGTCTTCTTCCTTGCCGTTATGCGGCGTAGCGGTCATCAGCAAAAAATGACGAGTGATCGAACCCAATAGCTCACCAAGCAGAAATCGCCTGGTTTTGCTGACCTTGTTGCCGGAGTAACTGGCGGAAAGTTTGTGCGCTTCATCGACGACGATCAAATCCCAATGGGAGAGGCGCAGCTTTTCTTGTAGGTCTTCATTGCGCGATAGCTGGTCAACACGGGCGACCAGCAGGTCGTTGTCATCAAACGGATTGCCACTGTGCGAGGTTTCGACCTGCTCGCGGGTAAACAGCGTGAAGGACAGTCCGAATTTCTCGAACATTTCGTCCTGCCACTGTTCAACAAGGCTACCGGGTGCGATGACCAGCACACGCCGAGCGTCGGCGCGCATCAGCAACTCACGGATGAGCAGCCCCGCCATGATGGTTTTGCCCGCGCCGGGATCATCTGCCAGCACATAACGCAAGGGCTGGCGTGGCAGCATGGATTCATACACGGCGGTAATCTGGTGCGGCAACGGTTCCACGTTGGAGGTGTGGACGGCCATCATCGAGTCAAACAGGTGCGCCAGATTGATACGCCATGCTTCAACAGCAAGTTTGAACGCCTCGCCGGGGGCATCAAAAGCCCAAGGGCGACCAATCTCTGCGAGCGAGAGATTGACCTCGTCGGTGCGAAAGAGCATCCGCTCCTGAAGATTGCCATCCGGGGTCTTGTAATAGACGGTGAGCGCGTTATCACCGATCGGTTCTGTGGTGACAACACGCACGACCTGCCCCGGCTCAATACCTGAAAGCGCGGCATTCTTCTGGATTTGCTCCAGTTTCAGCATGACAGCATCTGTTGTTGCCGCAATTTGGGCGCAACAAAATTGATGATGTGATGAGTTGTCATAGAGTTCGCCGGTTTTTTAGGAAAGGCCACAGTTGTTCCAAGCGCGGCAACAAGCAGCATGGATTGTACCCGAACACCCAAACATGGAGAGTGTGCTGCTCCCGACACCATTACAGTGCTTTGAAAAATCCAGAGCCTTGTATATGGGCGCTGGCAAGCCGCGCCTTTAGTATCGCCCCGGTCAGGTCGTGCGGCAGGAATTTGCTGACGGCATCGCAATGTTTTCACCATTTTGAAAAGGAAAATTTCATGGCTCCTACCCTTCAGACCAATGAATCGCTGATGGCGCGTCGCGTCGATGCGTTGCCGCGCGGCGTGGGCAACGCGCATCCGGTTTTCGCCAAAAAGGCGCTGAACAGCGAAATCTGGGATGTGGAAGGCAAGCGTTATATCGACTTCTGCGCCGGTATCGCCGTGGTCAACACCGGTCACTGTCACCCTAAAGTCATCGCTGCCGTGCAGTCGCAACTGGAACAATTCACTCATACCTGTTTTCAGGTCGTCGCCTATGAAGGTTATATTTCCCTCGCCGAACGCTTGAACCGTCTCGCCCCCGGCAGCGCGCCGAAAAAGACCTTTTTCATGAACACCGGCGCGGAAGCGGTTGAAAACGCCGTCAAGGTTGCGCGTGCCTTTACCGGACGCCCCGGTGTCATCGCTTTCAACGGCGCTTTTCATGGTCGTACCCTGCTCACGCTGGCGCTGACTGGCAAGGTTGCCCCTTACAAAACGGGTTTTGGTCCCTTCCCCGGCGATGTGTTCCACGCGCCCTATCCTTCCGAAGCGCATGGCATTTCCGTTGACGATGCCATCGCCGGTATCGAGAAAATTTTCAAGAACGACATCGAAGCGAGCCGGGTTGCCGCCTTCATCGTCGAGCCGGTGCAAGGCGAAGGCGGTTATATCCCCGCGTCCGCCGAATTCCTGCAACGCCTGCGCGCCTTGAGCGAACAGTACGGCATCCTGCTCATTTCCGATGAAATCCAGTCCGGCGTGGCGCGTACCGGCAAATTCTTCGCCATCGAGTATTCCGGCGTCGTGCCGGACATCATCACGATGGCAAAGGGACTGGGGGGTGGCACACCAATTTCCGCCATCGTCGGTCGCGCCGATGTCATGGACTCTGCCATCCCTGGTGGTCTGGGCGGTACCTATGGCGGCAATCCCCTGGCTTGCGCGGCAGCCCACGCGGTGCTCGACATCGTTGAGGAAGAAAAGCTCTGCCAGCGCAGCACGGCGATCGGCGAACGCATCCGTGCCTTCTTTACCGAATTGTCCAAAACGCTAAGCTTCATCGGGGATGTGCGCGGTCTGGGTGCCATGAGCGCGGTTGAATTCAGCACAGGCGGCGACAAAAACCGCCCCGCCCCCGACATCGCCAACGCCTTGAAGGCGAAAGCATTGAAGCAGGGATTGATTCTGCTCAACTGCGGCGTCAATGGCAATGTGCTGCGCCTGATGACGCCGCTGACCATTTCCGACCAGGTGCTGGATGAAGGTCTTGCCATCATCGGCAACATTCTGAACGAGCTGGCGCGCATAGGTAAGGCGTAAACGCACGGGCGACGAGGGAACAGAAGAAAACCCCTTTGCCGCCCATGTGTAACGACACGCTGACATGACGACAACTAAAACTCCTGCCGCGACGCTTTTTGATCATCGGCGCATTTTCCTTGCTTCCAATGCCAATGTCGGCAAGGGCTACAATGAGCGGCAACGATTGTTCCACCTGCCGCAATCCACATGGGCAGACGGTGCCGAGCGCACCCTCTATCTTCACTGCCGAACTGCACAGGAGCGACCCCCAGCCTCGCCCTGCTGACCGTTATCAATCAAACCCTGTCGATGATCGCAGGAAATTCATGATGTTCAACAGAGAAAACCAAGGAGTACTGCCATGCAACTGAACAACCCAAAACTACTGAAAAGCCAGTCCTATATCGACGGCAAATGGTGTAATGCCGAGAATGGCGCGGTATTTGCCGTGAGTAACCCGGCGACGGGTGAAATCCTCGCTTCGGTCGCCGACATGGGCGTGGCAGAAACCCGCGCTGCCATTGACGCCGCAGAACGTGCCCTGCCCGCGTGGAAAAAGCGTTCCGGCAAGGAGCGCGCGCTCATTCTGCGAAAGTGGTACGAACTGATTGTCGCCGCGACCGATGACATCGCCCAAATCATGACGGCCGAACAGGGCAAGCCGCTGGCTGAGGCAAAGGGCGAAGTCGCCTACGCCGCCAGCTTTGTCGAATGGTTTGCGGAAGAAGGTCGGCGAGTCTATGGCGACACCATGCCCGCGCCGACCCACGATAAACGCATCATCGTCGTCAAGCAGCCGATTGGCGTTTGCGCGGCGATTACACCGTGGAATTTTCCCGCCGCGATGATTACCCGCAAGGTCGCGCCCGCGCTGGCGGCAGGGTGTACCGCCCTCATCAAACCGGCGGAATACACGCCGCTGACCGCGCTGGCGCTGGCGGAACTGGCGGAACAGGCAGGGATTCCGGCGGGGGTGTTCAATATCATCACCGCCGCTGGCGCTTCCTCGCCCGCCGTGGGCAAGGAACTCTGCGCCAACCCGATGGTGCGTAAACTCTCTTTCACCGGATCGACAAAAGTCGGTCGCCTGCTCATGGCGCAGAGCGCGCCGACCTTGAAAAAGCTCTCTCTGGAACTCGGCGGCAACGCGCCCTTCATCGTCTTTGACGACGCCGATCTGGACATCGCCGTCGACAGCGCCATCGCCTCGAAATTCCGCAACAGCGGTCAGACCTGCGTGTGCGCCAACCGCTTTCTGGTGCAAAGCGGCGTTTATGACGCCTTCGCCGAAAAACTGACCGCCAGGGTGAAAACGCTCAAAGTGGGCAATGGCGCCGATGCGGGCGTCACCCAGGGGCCGCTCATCGACGCTGCCGCCCTGCAAAAAGTGGAAACCCAGGTCGCGGATGCCGTGGCAAAAGGAGGACGCATTCTCACGGGCGGGCGGCGACACGCGGCAGGCGGCACGTTCTATGAACCGACGGTAATTGCCAACGCGACATCAGAAATGCGCTGCGCGCGCGAAGAAACCTTTGGTCCCGTCGCGCCGATTTTCCGCTTTACAAATGAAGCGGAAGCCATCGCGCTTGCCAACAACACGGAATTCGGCCTTGCCAGCTACTTCTTCAGCCAGAACCTGAATCGGGTGATTCGCGTGGCAGAAGAACTGGAATACGGCATGGTCGGCATTAACACCGGTCTGATTTCCAACGAGGTTTCTCCCTTTGGCGGCATCAAGCAATCCGGTTTTGGGCGCGAAGGCTCAAAGTACGGCATTGAGGAATATCTGACCATCAAGCAAATGTGCATTGGTGTTTCGTCGTAAAACGAATTTCGCTTATTAATCCGGCAATCAAATACACCATATGCTGCCACAGGCTGTAGGTTGGGTAAGCCGCAGGCGCAACCCGACATTGGCGATTTATCGCGCGCAACCTGCCAGATACCGGGCGAATGACCAGATTGTCGGATCAGTGTCGGGTTCAACTACGCTTGCCGTCATTGCGAGGAGCGCAGCGACGCGGCAATCTCTCTGGTCGCCAAGATTGCCGCGTCGCTGCGCTTCTCGCAATGACACGGGGGTTTGTCATCAGTCTGGGGCGCTCTTCGAACCCGCTCTACCAAATGCCATCGTCGTGCGCCAGACGGCGTATTCGATTGCCGGATTAATAAAAACCCCGCCCGCAAGAAAGGCGGGCGCCATACCTCGACCTGAAGAGCGGGGTTTTGGCGACCAGCGGCCATTGGGCGGCGCATACAAACCGCTTCCCCAGTGCGTTTGACAACGACAGCCTGTTGCTCATTTCTTGCAAACTCTGTAAATTCGCCCATTTTTTTACTCAACCACAATGGGAGTTCACCATGAAACATCACCTCAAAAAAACCTTGCGCCTCACCCGCGACCTGCCCTTTATCGCCATGATTGGCAGCGCCATGCTGTTTGAACACGCAAGATGCAGTCTACGCAAGCGCTGACACGCAGGTAGCGCACACCCGGCAACCGGTGCGAAAATAAGGGCAAGGAGCGTGTTCTCATGACCACATTTTGGGTGACTTTCGGCATCATCGTTTTTCTGGTGTTCATCATGGCGATTGGCGTCTTGTTCGGCAGGAAGCCCATACGCGGTAGTTGCGGCGGCTATGAGGCGCTGGGCGCGGAATGCGCGATTGGCTGCAAGACGCCCTGCGAGAAGCGACTCGCACGGATGCGGGCGGCGGCGGAAGGGGCGGTGGCGGAAGATGAGGAAGACAGGTAGGGCGGGATCGTAAAAACCGCTGAAAAAGGCGTGAAAAAGGGGCGGTTCTCGAACCGCCCCTACGTGCCATCATGCACAGAAGAATTTTTTGCCTTATTCCAATTCGCATTAAAAGCGATACTTTGTCGACTTCGCCTTGCCGTGCAATCGCACTGTCTTCGGCTCGCCTTCGCGTCTCGCTTCTAATGCAAATCGGAATTAAACCGTTTCGCTGCTGTTCCGCAGTTTGACGGCGCACACGAACTGGTTCCGCAGATTGCGGATTTCTTCGTTGGAGAGTTTGCGACCGTTCAGGTTTGCCGCCATGATGGCGACCAGACGGCGGTCGTATTCCGGCGGCACGAAATTCTGGAAGACGAAGTGTTGCCCCAACTGCACCAACTGGTCGGGATAAACATCGCTCAGGATTTCGTTGATGGAGAGGTCAATGGCATCCTGAAAGGCTTCGTCGTCAACCGGATCGCCATCGGGCAGGGTGGTGGCAGTTGTGCCGGTCATGCTCGCCGTCGGGCTGTAACTGGATTGGCTGTAATTGACTTCCAGATGGCTGGCAAACCAGCGATCTTCCAGCGCCGTGACGGAATCCGCTTCCATTTGCAGGAAATCGCTCACATTGCGGGAAATGTCGCCCGCGCCCAAAAGATGCACACGCACGCCGAAGGATTGAGCCACCTGCACGGCAACCCGCAAATCCTCGTCGCCGGTCATCAGCACGGCGTCGGCGATGGCGCGATTGCGGGCGAGGTCGATCATGTCGGTCACAATCAGCGAATCCACGCCCTTTTGCCGTCCGACACTGTTCAACACGCCAATTCGCAGCTTGACGCCCGGCAGCATCGCCAGCGCGGATTGTTCCATGGAAAGTCTGGGTCCGGGCGTGGCGTCGTACCAGTAAGTCCGCAGCAAGGGCAGGTTATCCACCACCCGTCGCGCCTGGGAACACAAATCGGCAATCATCGCTGCCGAAGACGATTTCAGCGACACCTGCCGCCGGGAAACATGTTGTTTGAATGCCGCTTGTGCGCCTGCCGCAAAGAAGTAGCCCGCATCAACGAAAATGGCATAACGATCCACGATAATTTCCCTTCATTTTGATTTAAGAATATCGCCCCTTTCGGGGCATCGCGTATTTGTCCGCACCCGACAGGCGCAAACGTAAGGAGGGATTCTATGCTCCGAACGGACGACAAGCAAGCCCCTGATACATCCTTGATACATCCGCCGGTTCCTGAATGTCATTATTATGCCGCCGCAGCGACGCCATCAATGCCGCGATTTCGTAACGCTCAACGCATCCAGCGCCGCCTGATAGCGGGCGGGCAAATCTCCTTGACTCCCCACGGTCATGCCCAAATCATGCGCCAGACCGTTTTTCAGACTGTAAATCCAGGCGTGCACCGTCAGGGCTTGCCCCCGCGCCCAGGCATCCTGCACCACATGCGTCTGGCAGACATTCGCCGCCTGTTCCAGCGCATTGAGTTCGCAAAGGCGGTCGTGGCGCGCGTCTTCCGGCAGGCTGCCTACCAGCGCAAGGTGCTTCTGATGCACATCCTGCACATGCCGAAGCCATATATCCACCAGCCCCACCCGGTCTTTTTGCAACGCCGCCTTGACGCCGCCGCAGCCGTAATGCCCGACGACCATGATGTGTTTGACCTTGAGCACGTCAATCGCGTACTGGATGACGGAAAGACAATTCAGATCGGTATGCGCCACCACATTGGCGACATTGCGATGCACGAACACCTCACCCGGCAAGAGGCCGACAATCTGGTTGGCGGGCACGCGCGAATCGGAACAGCCAATCCACAAATAATCCGGGGTCTGGATGCCGGAGAGCTTGTTGAAATAGTCGGGGTCGAGCGTCTGCATCTGGTTCGACCAGACACGGTTGAAATCAAACAGATGCAGCAGATTTTCGTCACGCATGTTCTCTTCCGACCAATCCTGCAAATCGAGCGAAAGATAAATCGAGCCTTCCAGCGGCGCGGGATAATAGGCGGGCGCTTCCGTAAAACCCATCTCGCGGTAGAGTTTGACCGCCATCCGCATGGAAGGAATGGTATCCAACACCAGACGATGAAAACCCATTTCCTTGGCGGCGCGAATCGCGGCGACGGCAAGCGCCGTGCCCACACCAAAGCCCCGCGCATCCGGCGCGACATACATGCGCTTCATCTCGCACATGTTCTCCGACATGGCGCGAATCCCCACGCAACCGGCGGGATGTCCGTCAATCTCACCGACGAAAAGCCGACCCGTCAGCGCGCTGTAACGCCCCGGCAAGGTCGCGATCTCCTCATCAAAACTCTGGAAAGAAAGATTCACGCCCATCCACGCCGCATAATCACGAAAAAATTCGCGGATCGCGGGAATCGCGGGGTCGTCCGGGGCAGTAATCAGGCGGGCAGTAACAGTCATGTTCAGGGATCAGGTATCAGGAATCAGGTATCAGAGGTCAAAAGCCGCCGCATTATGAGCCGTCTTCCGGTTTCTGTCTTCTCTCTGCTGGTGTTTCGGCGTGTTCGTTGACGTTTTCATCTGCCGGACATGGGGGATAGATATGGGCTTCCGGTACCCAAGCTGCGCGCTGCCGCGCCAATAAATTTCACAAACCTCGTTCCCGGACGTTCATGTCAATCGCGTGACATGGTGTTACGCCTTAACCGCAAGCCATGTAGGTCGGGCACGGTTTATGTGCCCGACATTGTTCGTTGCCGACCGCCAAACGCCCTGCATGTGAAACCATGCCCGACCTACGCCGTCCAAGGGCACGGCACGCCGTGCCCCTACAATCCGCCCATCCCCCGTAGGGGCACGGCGTGCCGTGCCCCGGCGTGCCGTGCCCCGATGTGCCCTGTGCCGTGCCCCGAATGCCATACCCGCCCATCCCCACAACAAATGAATAAAAATGTCCTCAAACCCCGTTTTATGTTTTGTAGTAAAATCTTTTGTTCCCACTTTAAGGTCTTGCTATCATAAATCGTATGTCATACCGCCAGCACAGCACAGCACAGCACAGCACAGCACAGCACAGCACAGCACAGCACAGCACAGCACAGCACAGGCGGGGCGCTCTGGATGCCGCCCTTTCTGAGCGTCATTATTCCGGCTTACAACGCTGCGGGCACCATTGGCCGCTGCCTGGAAACACTTGACCGCGCCCTGAGCGAAACCCGCCATGAAATACTGGTGGTCGATGACGCATCGAGCGACAAGACCGCCAGACAGGTGGAAAAGCTGGCAAAAAAATTGCCTGCCGTGCGCCTCGTCCGCCATCCCCGCAATCAGGGGCCGGGGCCTGCCCGCAACAGCGGCTTGTCTGAAGCGCGGGGCGAATTTATCTGGTTTGTTGACGCCGACGACGAAATCCCCCTCGCCGGATTTGCCGGTCTCGATGCGCGCGCGGCAACGGCCGGTTGCGATGTACTGTTATTCAAATACAACCGGGTGGATTGCCGCACCCGTCAATATTCCCCGTGGATAGATTACGACGCCCGCGTCTTTGCCGGGCGGCCGGGGGATGATTTTTCAGCCAGGGAGTTTCCCCCGGTTCTGGCCACCTCGCACGCCCTGTGGAATAAATGGTTCCGCCGGGAGCGCGTCATGGCGGTCGGAATGCCATTCCCCGCCACCATCACAGCGGAAGACCTGCCCTTTACCATTGCCAACCTTTACGCGGCGCGGCGTCTGCGTTATCTGGACAGAATCCTGTACACCTACCGTGAAGACGCATCGCGCCTGTCGCGCATCAGCGACGCGCGTCGGCTGGGTGTTTTGTCCGTCTGTGAAATAACCGAAAACTGGCTGCTGCAAGCCGGCGTCGACCGCGAATGTCTGACCGCCTTCCATGTTTGCAAAGCCCATATCCTGCTGCTGAACTATAAAAACACCGATAAACAGACACAGGAACGGCTGCGGGAAAGTCTCGACGGCTATTTGAAATCGCTCTCCATGGAGATGGCGCTGCGTCTGGCGGGAAACGTCTGGCTGCGCCAGGACGTAAAAAACCGGATGCTGACCCTGCACGGCCTGAACCCCGGAATCACGGCGAAGGCGCTGGCGCTGTATTCAGCCTGCAAGAAAGCGCTGCGCGCCTTTTATCTGACCATAACCCTTCAATTGAAAAGGAATTGATGCAATGAACCATGATCAATATATGGCTGCGCCAGATGCGGCGCACGGGCGTCCACAACGGCTGCTGGCGCGGATGTGCTACGCCGGCGCGTTTATGCTGCTGTCGCTGCTCTCGCTTTTTTTCTCCTTCATCAACCCGGCGCGGGCTGCGGATGTTTTGTATATAGAAGGGGGAGGCGGTGGTGGGGGCGGTGAGGGTAGTAGCAACGGCGGTGGCGGTGGCTACTACAGTGGCGCTGGCGGCAGTGGCGACTATGCTGGCGCTGGCGGTGGTGGTGGTGGTGCTTATATCTATTACGGCGACAGTCCTACTGCTCCGCCCTCCAGCATCCACGGTGAGAATGGTGGTGCTGGTGGTGCTGGTGGAGCAGGAGGCACAGGCAGTAGCACAGGGATTTCTGGGATTACTGGGATTTCTGGCACTGCTGAAAACGGCACTGCTGCCAGCGGCGCCAATGGCGGCGCTGGCGGTCGCGCAAGCGTCACGGTGAGCGGAAGCCTGTCACGAGATGGGCTGCATATCACCAGCGGCGGAAATGGGTCCAACTCAGGGGGCGCTGGGGGTGCAGCCAGCTTTACGGCTGACACCCTGCGTGCTGCAACGATCGACCTGGGGAAACTAGGCGGCGCGCTGAGCTTCAACGTCGCCAATCTGGAAATCAACGACACCGGCACCACGCTGATCACTTGGTATCTGGGCACAGACGATGCCAAGATCGACACCCTGCGGCTGACTGGCAGCGGGAATTTCACTCAGACCACTTACTCCGGCACTGCTGCCACCATCGGCAGCCTCACCATCGACGGCGGCACCATCAACGGCAGCAATTACGCCAATTTGATTGGCGGCGGGGTTACGTACAGCAATAACGACATCACCCTCGACGCAGGCGGCGCGACTTTCGACATCAGCGCAAGCAAGCCCTTGAACCGCATTCTGACTGGTGATGGCGGGCTGATCAAAGAGGGCAGTGCGTTTCTGACCCTGTTCTCCACCAACACCTACGAGGGCGTCACCAAGATCAACGACGGAACGCTGGCGCTCTCCGGCAGCGGCTCCATCGCCAACTCTTCCGGCGTAGAGATCAACGCCTCTTCGGGAACCTTCGACATCTCCGGCTTAGCTGGTGGCGGCACTACCATCAATGGACTGTCCGGCGTGCCTAGTGTGGCGTTCATGAATAAACATCTATTAATATAAATGTGCTAATCGTTTGTTTTCATGGTAACTTTTCAAAAAAACATTAGGCGTATATATAAAACTTATTTCATGAACTCAACACTAGCAGCACGGTCGAGCTTGGATACGGAACCCTGACAGTCACTCAGAGCACGTCTTCCACCTTTTACGGGAACATCTCCGGCACTGGCGGCAGCCTGACCAAAGAGGGCACGGGCACGCTGATTTTGACCGGAACCAATGACTACACCGGCACCACCACCATCAACGGCGGCACCTTGCAGTTGGCTGACTCAGCGGCGGTAAGTAACGCCACCAGCTTCAATACCGGCACAACCGGAAGCACGGGAACGCTGGCGCTGGCTTTCAGCGGCGCATTTGGCGGAGATGTCGACGGCGATGGCAACCTGACCGCCAACCCCGGCAGCAGCAATACCCTCACCCTCTCCGGCACGAACAGCTATACCGGCATGACCACGGTACAAAGCGGGACATTGACGCTTGCCAGCGACCTTGCCTCGCCGCACCTCACTTTGCTTGACGGCACCACCTTTAACCAAAACAGCCAATCACACGCACTGGATAACGGCTCCCTCACGGTACACGGCAGCGCGATCTACACGGGCAACCTTTCCGCCCAGAACGCGACCCTGAATTTCTTCCTGCCGGGCGGAATTACAGCCAATAGCACACTGTTAAAGGTCAATGGCGACGCAAACATCACGGGCAGCGCGGTAACACTCGCCCTCAACGGCAGCGCGACCAGCCTGACCGCCCTCACCGAGGGCAAAAGCATCAATCTCATCACAACAAGCGGGGGAAGCATCACCGGTAACAGCAACCCCACAGCCACCCTCACGGCAGGCGCAGGCGCGTCTTTCTCCGCCAATTTCACCCTGTCCAATGACGGCAGCAACCTCGTCGCCAAGCGCGATGTAACCTATGTTCCGCCTCTGCCGCCTTCTCCGCCCCCCGCTCGCACCACCCCCGCCGACCTCATCTGGACGGGCGCGACCAACCACAACTGGAACATCCTGACTTCAGAAAACTGGACACCGGACTCCACCTTCATCAACGGCGACACCGTCACCTTCACCGATACCGGATTCGGGCAGGTCAATATCGTCACCCCCGGCGTCGCTCCGGCGGCAACGATCTTCACCAACACCCAAGGTCACGATTACAGGG
>BNUD01000032.1 GCA_025997095.1 Betaproteobacteria bacterium
GGCGCGCCGTGCCCCTACTCCCCTTTTCACTCCCTCTCCCCTTGTGGGAGAGGGCTGGGGAGAGGGGTGGCAGCGATTCAGCACGGAATTACGCCTGCACATGCTGAACCATACCCCTCTTCCGCCCCTGCGGGGCACCTTCTCCCACGAGGGGAGAAAGGTGATTCGCGCGGCTTCGCCGTTACAAAACATGTCTTCAGCATTCATGCAATTGCCCTGTCCGGGCGCGTTCTTCGATCCCGCCCTGCCCTGATTCCCTGCTAGAATTCCGCCCCTCACTCACGTCTCTCTCCCCAATGGAACTCATCCTGTTATTCAAAGCCCTCGTCCTCGGTATCGTTGAAGGGCTGACCGAATTTTTGCCGATTTCATCCACCGGGCACCTGATTATCGCGGGCAATCTGCTCCATTACGACAACAATGTTTTTGACATCGTGATTCAACTGGGCGCCATTCTGGCGGTGTGCTGGCATTATCGCGCGCGCATCGGCGTTGCGTGCATCGGCGTCAGAAGCGATCCGGTGCAGCAACGTTTCTGGCTACTGCTCTTTGTCGCTTTTCTGCCTGCCGCGCTCGTCGGTCTGCTCTTGCACGGGTTCATCAAGAACCATTTGTTCAACCCGATGACCGTCGCCTGCGCCCTGATTGTCGGCGGGCTGATTATTTTTTACATCGAGCGTCGTCCGGCGCCGAACCGGGTCGTCGCGGTCGATGACATGAACTGGAAAGACGCGCTGAAAGTGGGCTTTGCCCAATGCGCCGCGCTCTGGCCGGGCATGTCGCGTTCCGGCGCGACCATCATGGGCGGCATGTATTTTGGTCTCACACGGCAGACCGCGACGGAGTTTTCTTTTTTTCTGGCGATTCCAACCATGTTCGCCGCCACGATTTATGACGTGGCGAAAAACTGGCAATCGCTGCATCTGGAAGATTTGCCAGTGTTCACCGTGGGTTTTGTTGCCTCGTTCATTTTCGGGCTGCTGGCGGTGAAGGCATTGATTCACTTTATTGGACGCCATACCTTCGTCGGCTTCGCCTGGTATCGCATCGTCTTCGGCGGCGTGGTGCTGCTTTGGGCGTGGCAGACGGGGCAAATTCACCAGACATTAAGCTGATGCCGACCCCTTCCATTCTCTATCTGCATGGCTTCGCCTCCTCGCCGCAATCCTGGAAAGTAACGGCGTTGCGTGAAGCGATGACGGCGCGCGGTATCGCGGCGGATCGCCTGCTTGCGCCCCAACTGCCCTGGCCGCCGCAAGACGCCATCGCCCTGTTAAAGACCCTCATCACCACGCTAAAAACCATCGACCCCGCCCCGCTCACGCTGGCAGGCTCGTCACTGGGCGGCTATTACGCCTCTTGGCTCGCGGAAAAATACGATCTCAAGGCGGTGTTAATCAATCCGGCGGTGGCGGCGCATCTGACCTTGGAACGTTATCTTGGCATCCAGAAAAATTTTCATACGGGCGACAAAATCCACGTCGAACCCGCGAATCTGGAGACCCTGCGCGCCTTCGCCGTCGCAAAGCCGACGCAAAAACGCTACCTCCTGCTGCTGGAAACCGGCGACGAGGTGTTGGATTATCAAATGGCAAAAAACCTCTACGCGGGCGCAACGACGCGGGTTTGTCCGGGGGGGAATCACAGTTTTACGCGCTTTCCTGAATTCATTCCTCAAATCCTTGAATTCGCCGGTTTATAATTTCGGGATGAGCGCAAACTACGTATTATTTGAAGAAGACGGCGGCTTCAAGGCAGGCAGCATCCTTGCGGACAACGGCCCCTCCCTGCAAGTGGAAATGCCTTCCGGCAAACGCAGCAAAATCAAGGCAGCCCAGGTCTTGCTCCGTTTTCAGAATCCTGCGCCCGCGCAGGTATTGGTCGATGCCGCAGCGTTGGCGTCTGAAATTGATGTGGAATTTTTGTGGGAGATTGCAGGTGAAGGCGAATTTGCTTTTCTTGCTCTGGCAAGCGAATACTACGGTCACGAACCTAGCGCGCCGGAAGCGGCATCGCTCCTGCTCGCCCTACATGGCGCGCCGGTTTACTTCCACCGCAAAGGCAAGGGGCATTACCGTAAAGCCCCTGCCGACATTCTCAAGGCAGCTCTGGCAAGTCTTGAAAAGAAACGTCAACAGGCGCTCGCCATTGAAAACTGGGTGGCTGAACTAAGCGCCTGCCGCCTGCCCGCCGAACTCCTCCCCTACGCCGAAACCCTGCTGGGCAAACCCGACCGCAACCGACCGGAAATCAAGGCGTTTGAAATGGCGGCGGCGGCTTCCTCGTGCAGCCTGCCGGAATTGCTGTTGAAAACCGGGGCGTTGAAATCGCCCTACGAAGTGCATCTGCGCCGTTTTCTCGCCGAGCAGTTTCCCAAGGGCACGACATTCCCCGCCACCCCCATCCCGCCCATATCCGATGACCTGCCCCGCGCCGATGGTGTGCGCGCCTTTTCCATCGACGACGCCAACACCACCGAAGTCGACGATGCGCTCTCGGTCACGTCTCTGGACGGCGGCGGCTGGCGCATCGGCATCCACATCGCGGCGCCCGGGCTGGCGATTGCCCACGGCAGCCCGCTCGACGCCATCGCCCGCGCCCGCCTGTCCACCGTTTATATGCCCGGCGCAAAAATCACCATGCTGCCGGAAGCCGTGGTCAGCGCCTATACGCTGGAAGGCGGGCGCGATTGCCCGACCCTTTCGCTCTATCTGACGGTAGACAGCGACTGGAACATCACCGGCACAGAATCCCGCGCCGAATTAACGCCCATCGTCGCCAACCTGCGCCACCACGAAATCGAACCCTGGTTCAACGAAGAAAGTGTGCAGGGTACGCTGCCGGATCAACCTTTCCGCGACGAACTCCTCACCCTCTGGCATTTCGCCAATGCCTGCGAAGCGCGGCGCGGCAAGCCTTCCGCCGCGCAGGGCATCAACGATTACAACTTTGAAATCGACGGCGACCTCGCGGAGCCTGAAACCTGTCGGGTGAACATCGTCGCCAGAAAACGCGGCAGTCCGCTCGACAAGCTGGTGGCGGAATTGATGATTGTCGCCAATGCCACCTGGGGCGGCCTGCTTGCTGACCTGGGCGTCGCCTGCCTGTATCGGGCGCAGACGGGCGGCAAGGCGCGCATGAGCGCCGCGCCGCAGCCGCATGAGGGCTTGGGGGTGCCGCAATACGCCTGGATGACCTCGCCGCTGCGCCGCTATTCCGACCTCATCTGCCAGCGTCAACTCATTGCCGCCTTGAATGATCAACCGCCGCCCTTCGCGCCGCGTTCCGCCGAACTGTTCGCCGCCATGCGCGATTTCGAGGCAACCTACGCCGCCTATGCCGAATTCCAGCGCAATCTGGAACGCTACTGGTGTCTGCGCTATCTCGCGCAGGAAAATTGGCGCGAAGCCATCGTCATCGTGCGCCGCGATGAACTCGTGCGCTTTGAAACCCTGCCGCTGTTCGCCCGCATTCCCGGCGCGACCGGGTTTGCGCCGGGGCAACGTCTGCGTGTCGCCATCGACGGACTGGATGACTTGGGGCTGGATGTGCGCTGCCACATCGTTGAGGCGCTGGATAGAGAGGACATCGTGCCGGAGGCGGAAGAAGATGAAATCGCGTTGGCCGTTCCCTTGGAAGTCGCCGCAGAAACGCCCGCCGAACCCCAAAACGCCGTAGCCGACGAAGCTGCCGATTCCACCGATTCCGCCGATTCCGCCGCTGAACCGGTCGTTGCCGGAAGCTGAAACCGTGTCCATCGCCCGCCTTTTCGCCCTGCCCGCCCGCGCATGGGCGCAGCTTGCAGGCTCGGTACAGGCACACGCCTTCGGCGTGGCGATGACCATTTCCATCGTCCTGCATACCTTTACCATCGGTTCGAATTTCGCGGCGGAAGAACCGCGCAAAAAAGTCCGCGACCGGGGGCTGGAGGTCATTCTGGTCAACAGCCATTCCACCAGCAAACCCGACCCGAAAACCGTGCAGGCCTTGGCGCAGACCAATCTGGATGGCGGCGGCAACACCGATCAGGAGAGACGCGCGAAGACTTTTCTGAAACCGAACCAGACCGCGCAAGACGGCGACCAACTCGAACAGATGCGCCGCCGCGTCGAGGCGCTGGAAGCCGAACAGCGTGAACTTCTCGCCCAAAACAGCACCATCAAAACCCGCCAGCAGGAAAAAGACGCCTTCGACACCCGCTTCGCCAAACCTGCGGAAGGCGCAGACCTGCTCGAATCCGCCCGCGCGATGGCAAGGCTGGAAGCCGAAATCGCCAAGAATATCGACGAATACAACAAACGCCCGCGCAAGACCTTCATCGGCGCGCGCACGCAGGAATACCGCTTTGCCCAATACATCGAAGACTGGCGGCAAAAGGTGGAACGCTGGGGCACCCTCAATTACCCCGAAGCCGCGCGTGGAAAACTCTACGGCACGCTGACCCTGACCGTCACCCTGAACAAGAGCGGCGAGGTGCTGGAAATCAACGTAGACAAGCCTTCGCCGCACAAGGTGCTGGACGACGCCGCCATTCGCATCGTGCGCATGGCAGCCCCCTACGCCCCCTTCCCCCCCGCCATCTCCCGCGACACCGACCAGATTGTAATCACCCGCACCTGGACTTTCACCAGAGGCGACAGCATTGAAACCCGCTAATCAGGAGACACCCCTGGGAGCGCCGGCGTCCCCGCCGGCGGGTTTGGTTCCGCACGAGAAATCTTAAAACCGCCGGCGAGGACGCCGGCGCTCCCAGGATTTCAACCGGAGTGAGTTTTACAATGACAGATAACAGTTCAATTTCCGGCGCACTCGCGCCGCATGAAAAGGCAACCCCTTCCAGCGGGCAAGCCACGTCCACCCCCGCGACGGCAACGCCGGAGCCAACACGCCTGCCACCTGACACCTGCCACCTGTCACCTGATCTGTCACCTGCCACCTATGCCGTTTTCGGCAACCCCGTCGCGCATTCCAAAAGCCCGCGCATTCATGCCGCGTTCGCAAGGCAGACGGGGGAGCCGCTGCGTTACGAAACCCGCCTTGCCCCGCTGGAAGGCTTTGCGGACGCCGTGCGCCAGTTCATCGCGGAAGGCGGCAAGGGGGCGAATGTCACCGTGCCCTTCAAGGAAGCGGCCTTTCGCCTCGCCGACGAACTTTCTCCCCGCGCTCGCGCGGCGGGGGCGGTGAATACGCTCTCCTTTACGGCGGGGCGCATTTTGGGCGACAACACAGACGGCGCGGGGCTGGTGCGCGACATCGCCATTAATCTCGCCTTCCCCATAAACGGACGCCGCGTACTGTTACTGGGCGCGGGCGGCGCGGCGCGGGGGGCGCTTCTTCCTCTTCTGGAACAGCATCCGGCTACGCTTACCCTCGCCAACCGTAACGAAGGCAAAGCGAAGGCATTGGCAAAACTGGCGCAAGGCGCGATCAACGTCAGCAGCTTCGCCGAACTCGCCGGACAGCAATTCGACCTCATCATCAACGCCACTTCCGCCAGTCTTTCCGGCGCAACGCTCCCCCTGCCCGACGGCATTTTCGCGGCGGGCAGCCTCGCTTACGACATGATGTACGGTCAGGACGAAACACCCTTTCTCGCCCAGGCGCGCACCGCAGGCGCGGCACGACGCGCGGATGGTCTGGGCATGTTGGTGGAACAGGCGGCGGAATCTTTTTTCATCTGGCGGCAAAAACGCCCGCAAACGCATGACCTGTTGGCGGAATTACGCGCAAAATGAAATCCCTGATCCGGGAATCGAATACGCCAAAGGCTTTAGGTAGGGCGGGATCGAAGAGCGCGCCGGACGTTACATCCGGCGGTTTCTACGATCCCGCCCTACCAAAATCCATCGCACGGCACGATATATTTGATTACCGGATTAATAGCGACAGACTTTCAGACCTGTCGGTCAACCGGAGTTGGTTTTACGATGAAATCCCTGTTTCGCCGCCGTAGCGCCCACGTCGCCCCGCCGCGCCATCGCGGCGTGCTGTTTCGCTGTTTCAAGTCCCTGCAATGGGCGCTCACCTTCGTCGTGCTCATCTTTCTCATCATCCAGCTTTGGTTTTTCGGCTGGCTCTTGTGGTGGAAATATGTGCCGCCGCAGGAAACCCATTTTATGAGCATCCGGCTCTCCGAACTGCGCGAGAAAAATCCCGATGCCAGATTGAGTTATCAATGGGTGGAATACGGCCAGATTTCCGACAACCTGAAACGCGCCCTCATCGCCTCTGAAGACGCGCATTTTGTCGAACACGAAGGCTTCGACTGGAACGGCATTCAGGTCGCCATGCAAAAGAACCAGAAAAAAGGTCACTTCGTCGCGGGCGGCTCCACCATCTCGCAACAACTGGCGAAAAACCTGTTTCTGAACCCGCACCGTTCCCTGCTCCGCAAAGGACAGGAAGCCATCATTACCCTGATGATTGAAGCGTTGTGGGACAAGGAGCGCATTTTCGAGGTTTACCTCAATGTCATCGAATGGGGCAACGGCGTATTCGGCGCACAAGCCGCCGCCCGCCACTACTACCGCGCCAGCGCCGCCAGACTCTCCCCCCGTCAGGCGGCAAGGCTGGCGGCAATGGCGCCCAATCCCCGTTATTACGACAGCCACCCCGATGCGAAGGGTCTCGCCCGCAAAACCGCCATCATTCAAGGACGCATGGGGGCGTCGCAGTTGCCGTAGACTTTTCCCTTCTCCCCTTGTGAAAGAAGGCGCCCGCAGGGCGAAAGAGGGGTGTGGTTCAGCAAGTTTTGCCCCTTTAGTTTCTCGTAGGTTGGGTAAGCCGCAGGAAGAACCCGACATTGAACGGTTCAGTGAAGCGCAACGGTTTTTATCGGGCAAGCGTCCTTTGGGAGCAACGGCGTCTCGCCGTCGTGCGATGGCGGGGACGCCATCGCTCCCAGATTGGTTTGTCATCAGTCTGTGGGGAGCCTCCTGCTCCCCCCACT
Organism: Betaproteobacteria bacterium; assembly: GCA_025997095.1. Classification (GTDB taxonomy): domain Bacteria; phylum Pseudomonadota; class Gammaproteobacteria; order Burkholderiales; family Rhodocyclaceae; genus Azovibrio. The sequence continues at coordinate 6,950 of BNUD01000032.1, forward strand.
TCGTCAAAAGCGAGGAGCGTAGCGACGCGGCTTGTCTCCCATCGCCGCCGAGATTGCCACGTCGCTTCGCTCCTCGCAATGACGCGGTTATTGGGCATTCGCGGGGGATTTATGGTTTGTAGCAAGCGTAGCGCGGACATTATCTGTAGGGTGGCAGCGGGTTTCGACGAAGCGAAGCGACGGCAAAAGCGAAGCGCCTTCCACCATTCGGCGGTTCATCGCGCACATCACCCATTTGTCGACGCTTGGCGGTGTTGCACGAACATAGGTTTGATGGTGGATAACGCTGCGCTCATCCACCCTACGAAAAACCGTTCACCGTCATTGCGAGGAGCGTAGCGACGCGGCAATCTCGGCGGCGATGGAAGACAAGCCGCGTCGCTTCGCTCCTCGCTTTTGACGCTACTGCCCTGCATTCGCAAGAGGAGAAGGGCGTTCAGCCATCCTCCGCAGCCACCGTCGGCAAAGGCAACGTCGGCGGCGGCAGCCCTGATTCGCCGTGTTCGATGCGATAAAGCCATGCCAGCAATTCGGCGACGGCAAGATAAAGCTGGCTGGGGATGTGTTCGTCAATATCGACCTGCACCAGAAGCGAGAGCAGTTCTGGCGATTCGTGCACATAAACGCCGTGTTCCTTCGCTCTGGAAATGATTTCCTCGGCAATCAGCCCGCGCCCCTTGGCGACCACGCGCGGGGCGGCGTCCGTCTGGCGGTAAGCGAGCGCGACGGCTTCGCGGCGGGTTTCGGGTTTTTCAGACCGCTTCGGACGATTCATTGTGTTGTTCCGCGCGCGGACGGCTGACGGCGAAGGCGCTCAATTTCAGTCCGGCGGTGACAAATTGTTGTTGCAAAGGCCCGTTGGCGGCGTTCAGCAGGGCGCGGGTGGCGGGATTTTCGGCACGCAGTTTGATGTCAATCTCCTTGCCGCCAATCAGGCGCAGGGTGGCATCCACGCTGCCCAGATGCGGCAGGGTGAGACGCAGGCGGGTGGTCCAGTTGGGCGCGGTATTTTCACTCTGCTCACGCCCGCCGTCTTCTTCCACAATCTCCCAATCCATGTTCTGCCCTGGCCAGACCTGACCTTGCCAGACATAAGTGTTGGTCGCTAACGCCTCAAGTTGCTGCTGCACCAGCGGCGCCAGTTCCTGCGCGATGACCTGCCCCATGCTGACACGCAACGCGCCGCTCTCCGCCATGCCCGATGTTGCCATATTGGTTGCTGCATTGGTTGCCATGTTGGTTGCCGCATTGCTTGCCACGTTACTGGCGGCGGCATTACCTTGCGCCGCGACACTGCCTTGCAGGAGGGCATTGGCTTGCGTGGCGACATTGCCCGCGCCGCCTGTTGCCGCTGCCGCCGTCCCCGCCGCTGTCGTTGCCGTTCCCATCGCCATTTGCTGGAGGGGCATGTGCGCGGCGGGGGAAAGTCTGCCTTGCGGCTCGGCAAGCAGGGTGGCGAGGGAGGTTTTGCCCGCCACCCATGACGCCTGATGCGCTTCGTAAAACATGCCGCTTTTCACCAGAGCGGCTTTCAGGGCAGGGGCGAGGTCGGCGGCGTCGGCCGGCAAACGCCCGACCACGGGTTGCGCGTTGTTTAACAACGCGGGTTGCGGGCGTTTGCCGCCGTCTTTGTCCAGAGACCCCAACAATTCCGAAATCAAGCGTCCCGTGACGGTAAGGCGGGTGGCAACGGATGAATTCGCCTCGCCTTCGCCGCGCGCGCTGGCTTGTCCCGCCCGCTCCGCGACCACTGCCAGCGTCGCCTTGCCGTTTTGTTCGACGACTTCCAGTTCCAGTTGCTCGCCCGCCTGGGCGGCAAAAGGCAACGCCAGCGTCAATTCGCGCCCGGCAAGTTCGGCGCGATAAACGCCGTTCGGCAGGAGCGATTGAATCGTCGCCATGAGCCGTTGACCAGGCTTGAACTCATTTAAGACATCAGAAGGCAGCCTTTGCGCGGGCGTCGCCGCCGAAGGCCGGGTGAGCAATTCGGTGGGCAGTTTCAGGGTGGTGGCAATCACGTCGGCGGGAATCATGCTATTTTTTCACTCCCTTCCCCTTCGCTACGCCCCTCTCCCACAAGGGGAGAGGGGGGGGTAATTACCCGCCCGCCTCAACGCCGCCAAACGCCTTTAACAGCGTGGCAATATCCTTGTGCAGGGGAACTGCCAGTTCGTTGATGGCGGCGATGTGGGCAAGCCCCGCTTGCAGCGCGGCGCGGTCGGCTTCGGTGGGCGTCGGCATCAAGCCTTTGCGAATCTGCGCGTCCAGTTGCGTCGCTGCCTGCGCTGCGGATGACCATTCCCTTGCCTCGGCGCGACGGGCGATTTCGGCAAGGATCTGTTCCATGTTTTCGTAGGGGCTGCGGCTCATGGCAAGCTCACTTTTGTTGCCGGTCGGGATCAATTTGCCGCCAGGCGTCGTGAATCTCGCCCAACAGGGATTGCACCTCGTCCAAGGTGGGAACGTCGTTTTTCATGTTGGCGAACAGCAGACGGGAAACCATGTATTCGTAGAGCGCCGACAGGCGTTCCGCCAGTTCGCCGCCCGCCTGAATGTCCAGACTGGCTTTCAGACCATTGGCGATGATGTCGATGGCTTTGGAAATATGCGTGCCGCGTTCGGCGAAATTGCCGCTCACCGCGTGCACCCGGGCAACGGAAATCGCGCTTTGCGCGCCTTCAAACAACAGGATGATCAAACGATGCGGGCTGGCGGCGCGAACATCCGATTCGAGCGCCAGCTCGGCATAAGTGTGGGTGGGATTCCGAGCGCTGCCAAACATCAGGTTCTCCGGCGAGGATTAACTACTTGGATGAAGCCGCCAACCCCGCCAGACTTGACGTCAGAGAATTACTCAGAGAGTTCATGCTGGAAATCATGACATCCAGAGCGGAAAACTGGGCGCGGTAGCGAGCTTCGACTTGTTTCATGTGCAATTCTAACGCTTCCTGACGCTTTTCAACGTCCCGCACACTTGTTTTCAGACTTTCCGTGCTCGTTTGTATCCTGCCGCCCGTGCCGACAATCCCGCCCAATCCCTTGTCGTAATCGTCAAACTTCGTACCCACTCTGACCGCCAGTTCAGAAACCCCGTTCGGATTTTTGGCGATTTCCGCCGCCAGTTTGTCGGCGTCAATCACCAGTGAACCGTCCCCGCTCTTTGAAAACGAGATGCCGATGCTGGAGAGCGACTGTCCCTCGGTTGAGGTGCCGATTCCGGTATCGAACACCAGACGGGAGAGCAACCCTTGCGTTTCGCGCAAGACGCTGTTGCCTTGCAACGCGCCCGCCTTCTTGGTTTCGGCATCGTAAGCGCCCAGACTTCTGATGCTGCTGTTGGCGTCGTTATACGCCTTGACAAAGGCTTCCAGCGTCGATTTCAGCTTGGTCTCGCTCTCCCTCGTGACGGAGAGGGTTGTGCCCGCGCCTGTCGTCGTGCCGGTTAAATCAAGGGTCACGCCGTCAATCACATCGGTAATTTTGTTCGACTTACTGGTGAGCGGGATACCGTCAATGCTGAACACTGCACCCTGTGCAGCAACGGATCTACCCGTATCCAAACCCAGTCCGGCGCCACTCGCGGTAAATGTTTCTCCATCCGTACCGCTCACCACCAAACGCTTACCCGCGCCATCACTAATGAGCGTGGCGCTGACTCCCGTCTCCGACTGCTTGGCGTTAATGGCGTTACGCAAACCTTCCAGGGTCGTTTGACCCGAAATCGTGACATTACGAGGATCACCCGCGCCAAAGTCAATCGTGAAATTTTGCGAACTGTCGGGCAGATTGCTACCGCTCACAGCATTCATCACGCTTTTTTGCGCCTGCGCCAGTTGCGTGACTTCCAGCTTGTAACTCCCGGCAACCGCGCCTTCGCCGACCGTTACCTTGCCGACTTTCTCATCCAGGCTGCCCGTATAGCTGGCGAATTTCTCCGCCGCCGATTGCAGCGTGGCGGGTTTTAACGCCTGGGCAGCCGTTTGCAAACTGGCGAGCTTGCTGCTCAAAGTCCCCAAACCGGAAATTTTGGAATTGTAGGAAGTGAGCTGCGTGCTCAACAGCAACTCCTTCGGCTTCCGCTCGGCGGCCACGAGATTGGTGAGCAGGCTCCCCAGATCCATGCCGGAACCGACGCCCAATGCTGAAAAAGATGCCATGATAATTCTCCTCGTTACAATTCCGTTTCGTTAATCACGTCATATGGCTTCAGGTAGGGCGGCATCTACGATACCGCTCTACCTAAACGCCGCTTCAACCAACGGCACAACCAAACCGCCGCCGTTTACATCGCCCCAGACAGGGCGACATCCACGATACCGCCCCCTGGGAGCGCCGACGTCCCCGCCGGCGGTTTTAAGATTTTTCGCGCGGAGCCAACCCCGCCGGCGGGGACGCCAGCGCTCCCAGGGGGCGGCGCCTTCTTCGATCTCGCCGTCGTTACCATCGGGCTTCAACCCGGTAGGTCGGTCAGGGATCAGGTGACAGATGTCAGGTATCAGTACCTTCGGCGGCTTTGCCGCCCTGATTACTGTCACCTGACCTCTGATACCTGATACCTGCCTTACGCCTTCTGCTGAATCAACAACCCCTTCAGCTTATCCAACGCCTTGGCGAGCGCCAGGGCTTCTTCGGAAGGCATTTGCCGGATGACTTCCTTGGTTTCGTTGTCGGTGACCTTGACCACCAGCCGACCGCTCTCCTCGTCGACCGAGAAACCGAGCGACGTATTATAAGGCTTGATGAACTCGTTCAAGTTCTTGACGCCTTCCTGCACCGCTCGCCGGGTGGCTTCTTCCGCCTGCTTTTGCTGCGCTTCGGCTTCCTGCGGCGAACGGGGCACAACCACTTCTTCTTTTGCGCCGCTCTTTTGCGCCCTCGCCTGTCGCGCTTCTGCTTCGGCAGCTTGCGAACGCGCCCAGTTGGCGGCGGCGACCTGCTCCCGACCGACCACCGGCGGTAAAACTTCCGGCTGGCGCGCGCCATCGGCATTGCCGCCTGTGCCGTTCGCCAGGGTTTCCCGACTGATCGGCGCGGTGGGGGCGCGCCCCTGCGTCGCGGCGTTGGCGAGCGGCGTAACGGGGACTGCTCCAATACTCGAAATGTCCATGATGCTTCTCCTTTCGCGTCTTGCGGCAAGGGGCGCCACAGCCTGCAAGCTGAGCGCCCCGCCGATCAGTCAGTCAAAAGCAAACTGTCTGCCGTTATCGCAAGAGCGAGAGCACGTTCTGTGGTACTGAGTTCGCCTGCGCCAACATCGCGGTACCCGCTTGTTGCAGGATTTGAGCGCGGGAGAGCTTGGCGGTTTCAGCGCCGTAGTCCGCGTCCATGATCCGGCTCTTGGCGGCTTCGGTGTTTTCCTGCGCGGCGCCCAACTGCAACAGTACGCCTTCCATACGGTTTTGAATGGCGCCCAGGTCGGCGCGGAAGCTGTTGGCACTATCGATGGCGGTGTCCAGCTTCACCATTTCAGCAAGCGCAAAAGCGCCATTACTATCAATGAGATTGCCAAAATTGTGACCAATCTCGGTGATCTGGATATTGATCCGCGAGTCGGCAGTGACTGTCGTAGCGCCAACCTGGAAGGCAACGCCCGCCGCCCAGTCGCCATTCAGAAGATGCTGACCATTGAAGGTAGTGGCGTCCACCACGCGGCTGATTTCGCTTGCCAGTTGTTGGTATTCCTTGTCCAGCGCAGTGCGGTTGACAGAGTCGTATTGCCCGGAAGCCGCCTGCACCGCCAGTTCGCGCATCCGTTGCAGGTGGGTGCCGATGGCGTTGAAGCCCGCTTCCGCAGTCTGCGCGGCGGAAATCGCGTCGTTGGCGTTGCGCATGGCGACCACCATGCCGCGCGATTGGGAGTCCATATTGGAAGCAATCGCCAGACCGGCGGCGTCGTCCTTGGCGCTGTTGACCCGCAGACCGGAAGACAGGCGTTGCAAAGCCTGATTCAGCGAGCCTTGGGAAGTGGTCAAATTCCGTTGCGCGTTCAGGGACGGAATGTTGGTGTTGATGATTTGTGCCATTTTGATTCTCCTCACGAAAAGTTCTTGATAAACCAGATTCGACGCCGTTTGTAATCAAAGCGTTTTGAATCCGCTTGTTTGCTCTTACGGCACAGGGAGAAATTACTTTAGTTTTTTTTGGAAAATTTTTTTGGCATTAAAAATGATGGCGGCAGGGCGGTTTTTCGTAAACCGCGCCTAACCCCATTTGCCGAACAACATCGCCTAACCCCGCCAACCCCCCCCACGTCATTGCGAGGAGCGCAGCGACGCGGCAATCTCTCCATCGCCAAGATTGCCGCGTCGCTGCGCTCCTCGCAATGACGGCTCTTGTAGGTCGGGTAAGCCGCAGGCGCAACCCGACATTGAACGGTTCAATGAAGCGCAACGGTTTTTTGTCGGGCAAGCGTCCTCTGGGAGCGACGGCGAGGACGCCATCGCCCCCGGAAAGTTTCGCAGGTCGGGCACGTTTCATGTGCCCGACATCAGGGGAGGCAAAGCCTCCGAAGGTACTGACACCTGACCTCTGTCACCTGATCCCTGATCAAGGAGCCGCCCCGCTCGTTGGTGCAGGGCGGGTGATGCCTTGTTACTCGCAACGCTTGCTGTAGAACAGCAAGACCGCTATCATCACTCGTAGAGCAATTTTAACGGCTCGTTGCCAACGACTTTGTTGAGGGGTTGGCTTCAAATGAATCACCTCCCTTTCGGGCGAGAATTCACCGAGTTTGCACCCCCCAGGCGCAAACAAGGTGCGCCCGGACGAGAGGATACCCAAAAACCGCCCCCTGCCGGGCGGTTTTTCTTTGGCGAGGCAATGGCGTCGCTACGCTTGCTCGTAGATTGGGTTAGCGTAGCCTAACCCGACACTGATTCATCAATCTGGTCATCCGTCCTGTATCTGGCAGGTTGCGCGCGATGAATCGCCTGGGAGCGCCGGCGTCCCCGCCGGCGGTTTTAAGATTTTTCGCGCACAGCCAACCCCGCCGGCGAGGACGCCGGCGCTCCCAGCACGAGCCACCACAGCGTTTGACCGATGTTCGCGCACAAACGTCATATGGTGGATAACACTTCGCTCATCCACCCTACCTGAGCTGGTCATCCGTTCGGTATTTGGCAGGTTGTGCGCGATGAATCGCCAATGTCGGGTTGCGCCTGCGGCTTACTCAACCTACGAGAAACCGTTTGCCGTCAAAAGCGAGGAGCAGAGCGACGCGGCAATCTTCCATCGTTGCCAAGATTGCCGCGTCGCTACGCTCCTCGCTTTTGACGGTTCTTGTAGTTTCGTATGTCGGGCATGTTCCACATGCCCGACGCTCACCGTTTAACCACAACCCTCATCTGAATCGCCGCCATTGCATCGCCAAAGAAAAACCGCCCAACAGGGGGCGGTTTTTGGGTATCCTCTCGTCCGGGCGCACCTTGTTTGCGCCTGGAGGGGTGCAAACTCGGTGAATTCTCGCCCGAAAGGGAGGTGATTCATTTGAAGCCAACCCCTCAACAAAGTCGTTGGCAACGAGCCGTTAAAATTGCTCTACGAGTGATGATAGCGGTCTTGCTGTTCTACAGCAAGCGTTGCGAGTAACACAGCATCACCCGCCCTGCACCAACGAGCGGGGCGGTTCCCCGATCAGGGATCATCAGGTAACAGATGTCAGGTATCAGTACCTTCGGAGGCTTTGCCTCCCCTGATGACGGTCACCTGACCAACGAACACCCGCAGGTCGGGCAGGGCACGCCCTGCCCTATGGCACCAAGATTCATGCCTCACCACCCCCTGATCCCCGCCACTCCGTGCGCGCCGAAACTTTGCGCGGTTTTCAGGGTGCTGGCGTCTTGTCCGCCGATGGCGAATACGGGCAGGCCCGCGTTTTTCAGCAATTCGGCAAAGGCTTCCCAGCCCAGACCGGGGTGTTCGGGGTGGCTTGGGGTGGGGAGCACGGGACCCAACAGGGCATAGTCGAGTTCCAGCGCGCGGGCATGGGCGAGTTCGGCGGCGTCGTGGCAGGAGGCGCCGACCCAGGGGAAATTCGGGCGGTTGACGCTCTGCATCAGCGTCTTGCCGGTCAGGTGGACGCCGTGCGCGCCAGTCAGTCGGGCGAATTCGGATGCCCTGCCGCTGCCGTTTTCATTCAACACGACGAGGGCGTTTTGGGGCGCGGCAAGCGCCATGACCGAGCGGACAAAGCCTTGTTGCCTGGCGTCGGGCAGGTCGTGTTCGCGGATTTGAATGCAGCGCAAACCCTGCTCCAGCGCCTTTTCCAGACGTTCGAGTTCGGCGCGGACACCGTTTGCCGCCGCGTGGGTAATGCCCATGCGGGTGGGCAGGACGAGCGCCTTCAGGATGGGCAGATTGGCGGGCAGCATGGGGGCGAGGCTGCAAGGCCCGTCGGTGTTCAGCCAGCACACCGCGCTGTGTTCCAGAGGCGCGCTGACCCCGATTTCGCCTTCCCAGGCAGTAACGCGCCAAAAATGGATATGCACACGCGCGTGCGGATAGTCAAAATCGCGGCTAAGCCATGGGCTGGCTTCGGTGACATGAATGCCCAGTTCTTCCCGCAATTCGCGCACGAGCGCCTCGCGGGGCGATTCGCCCGCTTCAATCTTGCCGCCGGGGAATTCCCAGTAACCGGCGTAAACCTTGCCTGCGGGACGACAGGCGAGAATGAAATGCTGTTCGTCGCGGCTCATCAGCACGGCGGCGACAACTTCAACGTGGGGAATGGCAGTCATCGTAAAACTCACTCTGTTGTTAATCCGGCGGTCAATCACTTTACTCCTCGTGGGGGAGGGCTGGGGCAGCGGTTCAGCACGAAACTACGCTGCGCTTGCTGAACCATGCCCCTCTCCCACCCCTTACGGGGCACCCTCTTCCACAAGAGGCGAGGGATGATTTCCTATGCCTTGCGTTTTTTCGCGTTCTGCCCCGCGTAGTCGCGGGCGAATTGCCAGGCGACGCGACCGCTGCGGGAACCGCGACTCAACGCCCAGTTCAGGGCGTCGCGTTCGGTGGCGTCTATGGCTTTGGGGCTGAAACCGAAGCCCGCCAGCCAGTGCGCGACGATGGCGAGGTAGGCGTCCTGATCGAAAGGGTAGAACGAAATCCACAAGCCAAAACGCTCGGAGAGAGAGACTTTTTCTTCCACCGTCTCGCCCGGATGAATTTCGCCATTGTCGGCGCGGGCGGTTTCCAGATTGTCGGCGAAATAGTCGGGCATCAGGTGGCGGCGGTTGGAGGTCGCGTAGATGAGCGCATTGTCCGGCGGCGCGGCGATGGAGCCGTCGAGCGCGGATTTCAGCGCCTTGTAAGCGTTTTCACCCGCCTCAAAGGAGAGATCGTCGCAGAACACGATGAATTTTTCCGGTTGCCCGGCAATCAGGTCAATGATGTCGGCAAGGTCGGTCAGGTCTTCCTTGTCGACTTCAATCAGGCGCAAGCCTTGCCCCGCAAATTCGTTTAGCAACGCCTTGATGAGCGAGGATTTGCCAGAGCCACGTGTGCCGGTGAGCAATACATTATTGGCGGGTTTGCCCTCAATGAACTGACGTGTGTTGGCGACGATGCGCGCTTTTTGCTCGTCAATGCCGGTCAGATCGGCAAGACTGATGGGGTGCAGGTGGCGCACTGGCGCGAGCGCGCCCTGCCCCTGACGGATTTTCCAGCGGCAGGCGATGGTGCGCGTCCAGTCCGGCAGGGCGGCGGGCGGCGGCAGTTGCGCCTCGATGCGCGCGAGCAGGGATTCGGCGCGCTGCATCAGGCGGTCGAAACGGTCAATCTGCGTCAAAGAAGAAATCGGGGGCATGGCAGAGGGTATACTTGTTCCAGACACGCTCAATCTAGCCATAACTCATGCAAAAAAGCCAATTCTTCCGCAAAAAAATTCCGGTCATTTTGTTTTCCCTGTCCCTCGTCGCCTGCACCCCGCCTTTGCGCGAGGACGCGCCGGAAGCGCCCCTGCCTGTCGCCGCCTGTCCTGCCCCGCAAGCGGCAAGCTGCCCGGTTTGTCCGGCGTGCCCCGCCGCTGTTTTGCCCGCCGCGCCGCCGGATGTCGCGCCATCTCCGCATCTGGAAGCCGCGATTTGGGCTGATTTGCCGGGCTGGACTGAAGACACGCTCGCCGCCGCTTTGCGGGGTTTTCTGGCTTCCTGCAAGGGGCTGTCTAACAGGTCGCACGGCGCGGCATGGCTGGAGGTCTGTCAGCTTGCCCAAACGACCCGGGGTGACGAAGCCAGCGCACGCCGCTTTTTTGAAGAAAATTTTGCGCCCCATGCCATCGTCGAAGCGGACGGTCGCACGGAAGGCATGGTGACCGGCTATTACGAACCCCTGATTCGCGGCAGCCGCATACAGGATGCCCAAAACCGGACGCCGGTATTGGGCGTACCCGCCGACCTGCTGACCATCGAATTGGGCGATTTGTATCCTGAATTGCAACACAAACGCTTGCGCGGGCGCATCGTGGGCAACAAGGTCGTGCCCTATTGGAGCCGCGCCGAAATCGAGGCGCAAGCGCAGGGTACGCTGCCGGGCAAGACCTTGTTTTGGGTGGAAGACCCGATTGAATTTTTCTTTCTGCAAACCCAGGGTTCGGGGCGGGTAGAATTGCCCGACGGCAGTCTCGCGCGCATCGGCTACGCCGACCAGAATGGGCACCCGTTCCAGTCCATCGGTCGCGTACTCATCGAGCGGGGCGAATTGAAGCTGGAAGAAGCGTCCATGCAGGGCATACAGGCATGGGCAAGAGCGCATCCCGCCGAATTGCGCGCGCTTCTGGATAAAAATCCCAGTTATGTGTTTTTTCGTGAATTGCCGGATCGCGGCGTCGATGTCGGTCCCATCGGCGCGCTGGGCGTGCCCCTGACGCCAGAACGCAGCATCGCCGTGGATGCCCGCTACATCCCTCTGGGCGCTCCGGTATGGTTGGCAACCACCCGCCCCAACAGCAACGCCCCCTTGAACCGCCTGACGCTGGCGCAGGATACGGGCGGCGCCATCAAAGGCGGCGTGCGCGCCGACTTTTTCTGGGGATTCGGCAAGGAGGCCGGACAACGCGCGGGGCGGATGAAACAGCGGGGGAAGATGTGGGTTTTGTTGCCAGTGGGGGTTAGGTAGGGCGGCATCGAAGATGCGCGCCGCCTGGGAGCGCTTCGATCCCGCCCTACCTTTAACTACCGGGACAATTCATCGGCAATCACTGAACCCAACACCGCCCCCGCCGCAGTCGTCACCAGCCGACCATTGCCGCCGCCGAAGCGGCTGCCGATGACACCGCCTGCGACCGCGCCGATGACTTTTGCGGCGGAAAGTCCGTTCGGACTGTTTTCTGCGGGCGGCGCGGCGGGCGGCAGGGGTTGCTGCGGCGCTTGCTGGATGATGACGGGCGAAGCGGTTTCGTACACCACGGCGGGCTGGGCATAGTAATAAACGGGTTCCTGATACACCACCATCGGCGCGCGATACACCACCAGCGGGGCGGCAACGACGACGCGACGTTGCGGAACGTAATGCGTGATGACCACGGGCGGTCTTTGCGCGTAAAAGCTCTGCGGCGGGGCGCGATGCGCTTGCTGCCTTTGCTGCGGCGCATGGCGGGAATGTCCTGAATGTCCATCCGCCAGCGCATCCGCGCTGAATCCGAGGCAGAGGACGAGGGAAAGCAGGGCGCAGGCGGGTCTGGTTTTCATGGTGTTCTCCACAATGTGTTGATCCCCCTGCCCGAAAAAATCCCCCACCGCCAGAGTGATGGCGGCGGGGGGAAAATCTCGAAGGGGCTTCGAGAGGAGGGGGAATCAATGGCTGTACTTTAAGGCTTTTCCCCAGGTGAATCTGTCAGGATTCGTTGCATGTTTGTAAAGAAATGTAAACGCTTGGTGGCACCACCCTTGGGTACGCCCAACAATCCCGTCAAAAGCGGGGAGCGTAGCGACGCGGCAATCCAGGGATCAGATGTCAGGTAACAGTAATCAGGGGCGGCTTTGCCGCCAGAAAGTACTGACATCTGTCACCTGACCTCTGTCACCTGATACAGCGGCAACGCCGCTTGATCAATCACCTTTCGCAGCACAAAACTGCTATGCACGCCCGTCACGCCGGGGATGCGGGTGATGTGATCGAGCAGCAGGGCGCGGTAGGCTTCCATGTCGGCGACCACGACTTTCAACTGGTAATCGGCGTCCTGTCCGGTGATCAAGAGACATTCGAGAATTTCGGGGATTTTCTGTATTGCGCGCTCAAAGCCCGCAAAACGCTCCGGCGTGTGCGCGTCCATCGAGATGTGAATCAGCGCCATCAGCGTAAAGCCCAGTTTTTGCGCATCCAGCAGGGCGCGGTAGCCCGTAATCAAGCCGGAATCTTCCAGCGCGCGCACCCGACGCAGACAGGGCGAAGGCGACAAACCGACGCGACAGGCTAAATCCTGATTGCTGATGCGCCCTTCTTTTTGCAGGATGTTCAGAATCTCGCGGTCGTAGCGGTCAAGCATGGCGTACTCATGTTTTGTGGATAAAGGCAACATTATTTCAATCATTGCACATTAAAAGCAATTTAATTCTGAATCAAGGCAGTTTCAGAGGGTAAAACGCAAGCACCTTGTTTGCCGTTTTCAGTACCATCTGTCTTCACAACCCGTCTGTTACTCACCCCCCAGGAGCCTCCCCATGCAATCGCCCGCTGCCCCAAAATATCATCCCTTCCCGCCCGTCGCCATGACCTGCCGATATTGGCCGGAAGCGCGGTTGACGCATCCGCCCGTGTGGATGAGCACCGACCTGCGCGACGGCAATCAGGCGCTCTTTGAGCCGATGAATGGCGACAAGAAATTGCGTTTTTTCAAAATGCTCTGCGCCATCGGCGTCAAGGAAATCGAAGTCGCCTTTCCCGCCGCCTCGCAGACGGATTTTGATTTTGTGCGCGCGTTGATTGCGGGCGCCCACATTCCCGACGACGTTGCCATCGAGGTGTTGACGCAGGCGCGTCCCGCCCTGATTGAGCGCACCTTCGCCGCCCTCGCGGGCGCGAAACGCGCCATCGTGCATTTGTATACCGCGACTTCCGCGCCCTTTCGGGAAATGGTGTTCGGCATGAGCCAGGCGGAACTCATCGACATGACCGTCGCTTCCGTCCGCCACATCAAGGCGTGCGCCGAAAAAATGCCGGATACCCGCATCATGTTTGAATACAGCCCGGAAACCTTCACCGCCACCGAACTCCCCTTCGCACTCGAAATTTGCGACGCCGTAACCGCCGCCTGGGGCGCGAACGCGCATGACAAGGTGATTCTCAACCTGCCCACCACGGTCGAAATGGCGACGCCCAACCTCTACGCCGACCAGATTGAATGGATGCACACGCGCCTGGCGCGCCGCGAGGGAATCATTTTGAGCCTGCACCCGCACAACGACCGGGGCACCGCCGTCGCCGCCGCCGAACTGGGACTCATGGCGGGCGCGGAGCGCGTGGAAGGCTGTCTGTTCGGCAACGGCGAGCGCACCGGCAATGTCGATCTCGTCACCCTCGCCTTGAATCTCTACACGCAAGGCGTCGATCCGGGGCTGGATTTTTCCGACATCAACGCCGTCGCGCGCACCTTTGAAGCCTGTACGGGCTTACCCATACACCCGCGCCACCCCTATGTTGGCGACCTCGTATTCACCGCCTTTTCCGGATCGCATCAGGACGCCATCAAAAAAGGCATGACCGCGCGGCGGGAAAGCCGCAGCCCGACATGGAACGTGCCCTATCTGCCCATCGACCCGGCGGATGTCGGGCGCAGTTACGACGCGCTGATTCGCGTCAACAGTCAGTCCGGCAAAGGCGGCATCGCGTGGTTGATGGAATCCAGCTACGGCATCGTGCTGCCGCGCCGCCTGCTGGTGGAGTTTTCCGGCATCGTGCAGCGGCAGATGGATGATGCCGGACGCGAAATGAGCGCCGCCGACCTCTGGCGTTTATTTTCCGCAGCGTATCTGGAAACGGAAACGCAACCGGACGCGCGCCTCGTCTATCAGGGACATCAACTCGACGCCGACGGCAAGGGCATCGCGCTGGAGGTGGTGTGCGCGGGGACATCCCGGCGTCTCACGGGGCAGGGCAACGGCCCCATCGACGCCGCCATTCACGCCCTGGCGCACGTCGGCATCCACGCGCAGGTGGCGAGTTTCGAGGAACGCGCCACCCGCCCCAGTCAACAAGGCGAAGCCAGCGCCGCCGCCTTTATGGAAGTGGGTGTCCTGGCGGACGGCGAATCGGCAGACGGCGAATTTGGCGAGCAAAGCTACGGCGTCGGGCTGGACGAGGATATTGTGACGGCTTCGTTGAAGGCGTTGGTGAGCGGGGTGAATCGGCGGCGGGGACTTTAGAGCAGATTCGCATGAGAAGCGAACCTTTGTCGACTTCGCCTTGCCGTGCAATAGCGCTGTCTTCGGGCAGTCTTCGCGTCTCGCTTCTCATGCGAACCGGAATTACAACACATAGCGCGACAGGTCTTCATCCCCTGCCAGTTCGTTCAGGCGTTCGTCGACATAGGCTCGATTGATGTTGACGGTTTTCAGTTCGGGCTTGCCCGCGCCGAATGAAACTTCTTCCAGCAGGCGTTCCAGTACGGTGTACAGTCTGCGCGCGCCGATGTTTTCGGTTTTTTCATTGACCTGAAAGGCGATTTCCGCCAGGCGTCCGATGCCATCTTCGGAGAATTTGAGTTCAACGTCTTCGGTTGCCAAAAGCGCCCGATATTGCTCGGTCAGGCAGGCGTCGGTTTGGGTCAGGATGCGCTCGAAGTCGGCGACGGAGAGGGAGTCGAGTTCGACGCGAATGGGAAAGCGCCCCTGCAATTCGGGGATCAGGTCGGAAGGCTTGGCGAGGTGGAAGGCGCCGGAGGCGATGAACAGGATGTGGTCGGTGCGAACCATGCCGTATTTGGTGGAGACGGTGGTGCCTTCGACCAGCGGCAGCAGGTCGCGCTGTACGCCCTGGCGGGAAACGTCGGCGTTGCTCTGGCTGCCGCGACTGGCAACCTTGTCGATTTCATCCAGAAAGACAATGCCGTTCTGCTCGACGTTGTCAAGCGCGGCGAGTTTCACGTCTTCGTCGTTTACGAGTTTGCCCGCTTCTTCGTCGGTCAGGAGTTTCAGGGCTTCCTTGACTTTCAGCTTGCGGTTCTTGCTGCGGCCGCCGGAAATGTTCTGGAACATGCCTTGAATCTGGGTGGTCAATTCTTCCATGCCCGGCGGCGCGAAAATTTCCGCCTGCATCGAGGGTTGGGCGACTTCGATTTCAATTTCCTTGTCGTCCAGATCGCCTTCGCGCAATTTTTTGCGGAATTTTTGGCGCGTGCTGTTGTCTGCCGGGGCTTCGCTTTCATTGGGGAAGAAACCTGCATTGCGCGCGGGCGGCAAGAGGGCATCCAGCACACGCTCTTCGGCGGCGTCTTCGGCGCGTATCCGCACGTCGCGCATGGCTTCTTCACGCTGGTGCTTGACGGCAATGTCAATCAGGTCGCGGATGATGGTATCGACATCGCGCCCGACGTAGCCGACTTCGGTAAACTTGGTGGCTTCCACCTTGATGAAAGGCGCGTTGGCAAGGCGGGCGAGGCGACGGGCGATTTCGGTCTTGCCGACGCCGGTAGGCCCGATCATCAGGATGTTTTTGGGCGTGATCTCCGTTCTCAGGGGCTCGGCGACCTGGGCGCGCCGCCAGCGGTTTCTGAGCGCGATGGCGACGGCTTTTTTTGCCTTTGCCTGACCGACGATGTGCTTGTCCAGTTCATGCACGATTTCCTGCGGGGTCATCATGGAAGAAGTCATGCTTCGATCTGCTCCAGAGTGAAATTCTGATTGGTATAGATGCAAATGTCGCCCGCGATTTCCAGCGATTTTCGGACGATTTCCAGCGGCGGCAGTTCGGTGTTTTCCAGAAGCGCGCGCGCGGCGCTTTGGGCGTATGCGCCGCCGGAACCGATGGCGGCGATGCCCAGTTCCGGCTCCAGCACGTCGCCATTGCCGGTGATCACCAGCGTGTGTTCGGTATCCGCTACGATGAGCATGGCTTCCAGACGGCGCAACATGCGGTCGGTACGCCATTCTTTCGCCAGTTCCACGGCGCTTCGCATCAGGTTGCCCTGATGCTTTTCCAGCTTGGATTCAAACAGGTCAAGGAGGGTGAAGGCGTCCGCCGTCGCGCCCGCAAAGCCAGTCAGGATGCGGTTTTGATACACGCGCCGAATCTTGCGCGCGGTTTGCTTAACGACCATGTTGCCGAGCGTAACCTGCCCGTCGCCACCCATGGCGACGGCATTGCCTCGGCGCACCGACACGATGGTGGTGCCGTGGTATTGCTCCATGAAAACCTCTTGTTTGGGAAAATTCAGTGTTTGGCGACTTCGACGTTGGCGAGTTGATCGACGCCCATGACGCGCAGCAATTCGGCAACCAGCAGGTTGACGTGTACGATGCTGACGGGCTTCGCCTTGGTGATTTTCAGCAGGTTTGCCAATGCGCCGGCGCTGACGAAATCCACGCGCGTCACCCGCGAAAAATCAAGACGGCATTCCTTGCCCGGTTCGAGCAGCGTTTCTATGTCATCCAGCTTGCCTTGCAGGATTTCGCCTTGTAGAACCGTGGTTAACAGCGCCGGGTCAAGCGTCAGCACATCATCATCGACGGGCGTTTCTTCTTCCGTCGGCGCTTCCTGAATGTTGGGCTGCGTTTTGGGCGGGTCCCATGCGGGGGGCGAGAGTTCAAAGGTGACGGCGTAATCCACCGCCTTGTCTTCAAACTGTTCCTCCCAGCCCAAAAACTGGAACAGTTCCAATACCAGTAACCACTGGCTTTCATCACTGACTTGTCCGGCGACGGTACGCTCGGCAAGTTTCTTTGCCAGTGTTTCGGAAGCGAGCAGCCCCCACGCCAGATCACGGCGACGCGCCTGTTGAAGAATTCTTGCCAGTTTGGCGGTGGCATCGGAATCCAGACCAATCAGCCGATGCATGTCCAGCGTGCGCGATTCGCCCTTGGCGAGCGCCTGCAACAAAGGATCAAAGACCGGGGCATCATCGGAAACCGCGCCTTGCAGCACGGCGACACCCGCCTTTTGCTCGCTGCGATCGTTCCCTGCGTCCTCTTCCTGCCCCCATGACGGCGGCGATAATTCGCAGGTGTGCGCGAATTCGAGCGAGAGGACGTCAAATGCTTTTTGTTCCCCGCGTAGACGCAAAAGGTCGAACAACATCGTCCAGAGCTTGATGGCGCCCGCTTCGTTGTTGCCTTTGATAATGGATTCCAGCGTCGAGCGCGCGGTGTCGTATTGACCATTGGCAAAGAGAATCGCCGCATGTTCGGCAATTTCAGTGTAGGGGTCGCTTTCTTCAAAAACCTCAATGCCGTAATCGCCATTGGGGCGCGTGATGGTCTCCCAACCTTCGGTTATCGGGATACCCCCACCGCCTCCAGCAGCCGGAACACCCACTTTTACGGCGGTACCGTCGGGCGTGACCATCGTGTTGCCGGGCATCTGGTTGCCCGGCATCCGCTCCGACACTTTTTCGCCGGAATCTTTTGGGGATTTGAAAAATGAAAAAACCATAAAATTTCACCTGAGAAGGCTTCACTTTTTATCACATCACCCTTCTGTGGGCAATGTTTAAGGTCAACCGGAGCGCGTTTAGAGTAAATGTCAATGGCAACATCCGGCACGGGCGAAAATCACCAGCGCGCAACGCCCGCCAGCGGATTTTCTTTAATCATCCGCCATTCTTTCATGGCAACCGCCAGAATATGCGACATAAGCGACCAATCCCGCAGCACCGAACCCGCAGACACATTTCTTAACCGCCTATCCCGCCAGTCAGAGAAATGCACCGCCGATAACTGTCGCAGAGGCACCGCCGCCAGAGCATCCCGCAAAAAGAAATCCATCCGCTTGACTTCACGCGCACCAGTTCTTTTTTTGGGGCTGACTTGTTGCTTATATCGCTCAAGCACAACCGAGAACGGGACATCGGGCACGATACCCGACAACCTGTTTTCGACATCAAGCGCGAACTGCGCCGCCCACTGGATAGCCTCACGCTTTGTTGGTCTGGTCGCAGACCCCCGAACACCCTTAACGCAAGCCTGTACACGCCAGACCTTGCCATCTTGTTTGTATGTCGCCATCTTTCGTAATCGCTTTCGTTGATTTTTCGCAAAAAATGCACCACTACGAAACACAACGTAACACGAGAATTTACGACCGACAAGCTAACCTATTGATTTCTAACACTTAGTGGCGCAATGTGTTTAATCAATTTTGGCTTTCAGTCCCCTCGACAGGAATCGAACCTGTATCTAGCGCTTAGGAGGCGCTTGTTCTATCCATTGAACTACGAGGAGAGCGGGCAGGTATCAGAGGGGCGAAGGCTATCACAAATCAGAGATCAAATGCGTAGGTTGGGTAAGCCGCAGGCGCAACCCGACATTGAACGGTTCAGTGAAGCACAACGGGGTCGGGCAAGCGTTCTTTGGGAGCGACGGCGTCTCGCCGTCGTACGATGGCAAGGACGCCATCGCATCCCAGTACAACCATCGGGATGCGCCGCTGCGCAGTTTTCCCAACCCGCGAGACTGAATCATTTCGATTCGCATTAGAAGTGAGACGCGAAGACGAGCCGAAGACAGTGCTGTTGCACGGCAAGGCGAAGTCGACAAAGTATCGCTTCTAATGCGAATCGAAATTATTTGTTATTTCATCGGCATTCATGCGGTTCCCTACCTTGTCTCCAGCGCATCAAAATCCTTCAACTCCCCATCAGGATTCCCGATCCAGCGCGTCAATTTCCTGAACTTGGGATTCACTACGCTCAATTCCGGTTGGTAGCGGTCATAGCTCAATCCCGCCAAATCAGACCATGTATGAATCAGCAGCATTTTTCGTGCCAATTTCTAAAACAGCTTCTGAAATGCGGGGAAACGTTGCTACAGCGTCATTTTGTGCTACGTAGTCGCGCATGAGGTCACGAAGAACCTGCGCTGCGGGACGGTGATTTCGCTCTGCAGCGGCGGTGAATTTTTCGCGCAAGTCTTCGTCGATGCGCAGGTTCATGGTGGATGTTTTCGTGGTGTGCGCTCCGGGTGTGATGCTGGTTGTGTGAAAATTACAAGCGGATGATTTTAGATGATTGTCGGTTCGACGGGGGATTGTTTGAATGTTGAAATCAAGTGTACGAAGAAGACTCCGCTACCCCTCCGCTCGCCTCGCCCGATATTTTTGCAGGCGACTATCCGGTTTATCCGGCAGCGTGTATTCAATCAATCCCGTTTCAAGCAGTTCCCGGATGCTTCGTTTGAAGGCTCCGGTTTTTGTTTTTAATCCCAAGCCCGACACCAATTCTTTGGCAGACAGCGGCGTATTGGACAACAGGGATAGTATTTTCTCCGACTGGCTTCCTGACAGGGCCTTTGACAGGGCCTTTGACAGGGCCTTTGACAGGGCCTTTGACAGGGCCTTTGACAGGGCCTTTGACAGGGCCTTTGACGGGGCCTTTGCTGTAATTCGCAATGGATCACGCAAACGCAGGGTCAAGCGCAGTCCCGTGGCGATTTCGGTAATTTCCGGCTCCGGCAAGCCTTGTTTCAAGGCTGCGGCAAAAATGCGCTTGATGCCGCTGCCCCATTGTTCAATCAGCCGTAGCTCGCGAAAGAAACGGGTAATCACCGGATTGCGGATACGGGAAATACCGTTTTTCATGTCGTCGACGGGGCACCTCGAAAAACCTCTCTTCCTCTGGATTTGTTAAAATTACGTTGTTCTGAATTTTAAAGTAGGTGAAGCAGATGCTCTCACGTAGCGCCCTCAAGACGGACCTGTTTGCAAGTGAAGCGCAC
>BNUD01000033.1 GCA_025997095.1 Betaproteobacteria bacterium
GCCAGAACGCGGGTTTCATAATCCGGCAACGCCACGTTCAGGCTCGCTACCCGCACGTTATCCAGCGCGAACCGAGATGCCGACGTGCAGAAAAAACAGGATTTCATTGCCGAGGAACGCTGGTGCGCCGAGTTCCCCCGCTTGCTGGCGACCCTTGCCGCGCGCGGGTTGCAACTCGATGTCATCCGCCAGTTGGAAGCGGGCGAATTGCCGGTACAGGAAGTCGATGCACAACGCCTGCCCGACTTTGCAGCCGAACCCGAATATGTCCGCAAACGCGCGCCAAAAAAATTTAACTTGCCGGGAGCAGCATCTTGAGTGAGCCGAACACCATCACCGAGTTCACGCCGCGCTGGTTGCGCGACCTCGAACGCCTGTTGCCGATTCGTTCGCAATTTGTGGTATCGGGCAATATCCGCGATTATTTTTTGCTGCCGCTGGAGGACGGCGCATCGACGCCCGCGCCGCTGACGCGCTGTTTGTGGTCGTCCCTGCAACGGCAGGGTTATCGCTTTCTGCTGATTTTCGACCCGGTAGAAGGCTTGCGCCCCTACCCCAACGAGCCGGAAGCCATCGAGTTGGCGACCAGGCTTTTTGACTTGAAACTTCAGGAAGGTTTCATGCCGATGGGTTTGGAACGGCTGACGGGGGTGATGAAACGCTTAACCCGTATGCGCGATGCCCGCTGCGCCCTGTTGATTGATTTCGCTTCCCGTCTGGCGCGGCATCCCGACCAGTTGAGCGCGGAAGAACATGCCTTTTTCCTTGCCGCCGAACGTCTGGCGGTGCATGTTGCGCCGATTGTCAATCGCAGCATGGACGCAACTTCGCGCGCGCCTGCGAATTCCCGCAGCGACAAGCCGCGCTTTAATCCCGTACTCTGGTTGTTGAACCGTCCGCAGGATTTGCCCTCGTGGTTCGCGCTGGATAACGTGCGGGTAGCGAGCCTGAACGTGGCGTTGCCGGATTATGAAACCCGCGTTCTGGCGGCGCAGAGTTATTTCTCCCTGTTCAAAAAAACGGAAACGGCAACGTCGGCAGACAAGGCGCAATTCGCCCATGCCTTTGCGCTGGCGACCGAAGGACTGCCGCTGACGGCCTTGTCTGACGCCGCGCAGCTTGCCGACCGGCAGGGCATCGCCTTTACCGATGTCGACGATGCCGTGCAATGCTACAAAGTGGGTGCGCTGGAAAATCCGTGGAAAAAGCCCTACCTGCGTGAACGCATCGCAGGGGCGACGGAATTTATCGAAACGCGGGTTAAAGGGCAGGAACAGGCGGTAACCAAGAGCGTGGATATTCTCATGCGCTCGGTCATGGGCTTGACGGGCGCGCAGGCGAAAAGCGGCGGCAACCGTCCGCGCGGCGTGCTTTTCCTCGCAGGACCAACCGGCGTCGGCAAGACAGAGTTGGCAAAAACCCTGACGCAACTGGTGTTTGGCGACGAGCGCGCCTACATCCGTTTCGACATGAGCGAATTTGCCGAAGAACACACCGGCGCGAGGCTTTTGGGCGCGCCGCCGGGTTACGTGGGTTTTGAGGCGGGCGGCGAACTCACCAACGCCGTGCGGGAAAAACCCTTTTCCGTGGTGTTGTTCGACGAAGTGGAAAAGGCGCACCCGCGCATTCTCGATAAATTCCTGCAAATTCTCGAAGACGGACGCCTCACCGACGGGCGCGGCGACATCGCCTATTTTTCCGAAACCATTCTGGTGTTTACATCCAATCTGGGGATTTACACCGAAGACGCGGGCGGCGTGCGTATGCCGAACGTGCAGCCGGGCGACGCTTACGAAACGGTAGAAGCCAGAGTCAAGGGCGCGATTGCAGATTATTTCAAATACCACCTGTCGCGTCCTGAACTCTTGAACCGCATTGGCGACAACATCGCGGTATTCAATTTCATCACCCCGCCAGTCGCCGAGCGCATCTTTGATGGAATGCTGGACAACATCGCGCGGCGAGTGCGCGAAGAACACAAACTGGAACTCGAATGCGCGCCGGAAGCGCGCTCCAGGCTCATGCAATGGTGTGTAGAAGACCTGGCCAACGGCGGGCGCGGCATCGGCAACCAGTTGGAATCCCGCCTCATCAACCCGCTGGCGCGCGCCTTGTTTACGCTGGATTTGCAAGGCAGGGAACGCATACGGATCGCGGAGTTTGTGGAAGGGGCGGAGAAGATTGTCAGCGTGAGACTGGAATAATCCGGGAGCGTCATTGCGAGGCGCAGGCTGATCCGCATCGTGAAGGATTATGCCGCGGCAAACGCATCCAACACCGTACCTTTTGATTCAGTGACTTTGATCAGTTCATTGACGATCTTCTCCGGCGGCAATACCCGGTCAATGAACAGCCCTGGATTAATCAGCTTGATTTCAAGGACAACGGTGTCGTCCCTGGCAGCGTACTCAGGGTGGTCAGACATCGGCGCCACGGTGATCCCGACGATGTCAGCATAGTCGCCTGTAACCGATAACGTCACGAATTGCTTGAGATCAAAAACCGTTCCGGGTTCCCATTCGCTTGGGATAACATATTGCGCCACACTAAGGCTGTGGATGGTTTCATCCGCCATTGACTTTAACGGCGCTTCATGTACCCAGAACAGGAAGAGCTTGCGCCCCAGCAGGTATGCCCATTGCGGTGGCTTGACTGAAACGGTTTGTTCCTGCATTTTTTCGGTGGGCAGACCATCGCCACTGATGATGAAGATGTGCGTTCCCTTCATCGCAGAAGCGTAGATTTGGGTCACGATCTTGCAGGGCACGCCCGGAACTTTAATCGGGATGCCAAACTCAATCTTTGGTTCAGCGCGTGAATCAGGTCGTCCCAGCGGGATGAGACTGATCCGGTGTTTGGCTTCTACGCCGATAATTCCTTGGGCCATATTATTTTCCCCCGATAAAGTCAGTTGCGTTCAATGTATCAGCGCGTCAAGGCGATGATTTCGCTTGTGCGCCCGTCGTCTGGATATTTTTTGATTGTGGAATCACCTGGGTTTTCACGGTGTTTCGGTCGCCTGGTTTGCAAAAACCGCCCGCTACGCCGACACCACAAATCCGCTTGATCGTGTCATATCCACGGTGGATTTTCGCAGATTGTTTGTAACAAACAACAGACGATGGTCTGCAAATTCAACGGTATTTCAACATCATCAGGCGCGAAGCAGAGAGGGTACGACCGTCGGGATGCGCCGCTCATCGGCTTTCCCAGCCTACGATGTCCGTGCTATGCAAATATCTTGCCGCCATAGGGCACGGCACGCCGTGCCCCTACAGGTGATCCGTCCATTCTCCGACATTGCCAACCGTTCCGCGTAGGGGCACGGCGTGCCGTGCCCGAATGGGTAGGGCGCGTTCTGCCTGGGAGCGCCGGCGTCCCCGCCGGCGGGTTTGGTTCCGCACGAAAAATCTTAAAACCGCAGGCGAGACGCTGTCGCTCCCAGGGTGGTTTGCCAGCAGTCTGGGCACGGCACGCCGTGCCCCTACAGGTGATCCGCCCATTCTCCGACATTGCCAACCGTTTCCCGTAGGGGCACGGCGTGCCGTGCCCGAATGGGTAGGGCGCGTTCTCCGAACGCCTGGGAGCGCCGGCGTCCCCGCCGGCGGGTTTGGCTACGCACGAAAAATCTTAAAACCGCCGGCGAGACGCCGGCGCTCCCAGGGTGGTTTGCCAGCAGTCTGGGCACGGCACGCCGTGCCCCTACAGGTGATCCGTCCATTCTCCGACATTGCCAACCGTTCCGCGTAGGGGCACGGCGTGCCGTGCCCGAATGGGTAGGGCGCGTTCTCCGAACGCCTGGGAGCGCCGGCGCTCCCAGGGTGATTCCCGCCCTGCCCGGACGCTTGCCCGACAAAAAACCGTTGCGCTTCACCGAACTGTTCAATGTCGGGTTGCGCCTGCGGCTTACCCAACCTACGAGAAACCGTGCTCGCCGTCAAAAGCGAGGTGACCTACAGGCTGCCGTCAAAAGCGAGGTGACCTACGGGCTGCCGTCATTGCGAGGAGCGCAGCGACGCGGCAATCTCTCATCGCAGCCGAGATTGCCGCGTCGCTTCGCTCCTCGCTTTTGACGCGGTTATTGGGTATACAACGCGCCATCTCAACACCCCATCATATCCACTCATAATAAATTTATGCAAACATAATTATGAGAATCTAATTATGCTTAAATAATTTAAGTGACAATAGTTGACTTCATAATCAATTTGTACTAATTTGATTGTGGGTGAATCGTTCATCCTAAGTTTGTTTGTCATAAAAGTATGCACAGTCAGTGATTAAATCAGGAGGTTTATCATGTTGAAACAACAGGTTGGTTTTACGAGGCGTGCGTTGTTGATGGTGGTGGCGGGGGTTTTTTCCGGCGCTGCCATGCCGCTGGACATCTATCAGGGGCCGTTGGTTGCGGAGCGGTCGATGGATCCTAATGTGGTCTACATCCATGACGATTCGGGTTCCATGCGGGATGAGTACATGCCGGAAGAAGCGCCCAGTGGCGGCAATCTGCGGAAGGCCGCTTTTATCAACAAGCAGTATTACAACCCTGACCTGACCTACCAGCCGCCCTTGAAGTACGTGGATGGCAAGCTCGTGAGCTGGGGCAACATGGATCAGCGTTGCAAGTGGCCGGAAGTTCTGTCGAATGGTTTTTCCGGCTTGCACGGCGCTGGTAACTGCAAGCCCGACAAGGCGAACGTTGCCGAGGCCGAAGCCACGCGGCGGAGTTCCAAGGAGGAGGCCAACCGGAGCTTCAACGCGGAACTTGTGCTGCCGGAAGTGAATGAGGATGGTGATCCGACGGGCAATCTGACGCTGGGCGGTTTCTTCGCCAGCACGCTGCCCGCTGCCCGCGCGACCTATGACGAAGTCTGCATGAACCAGAATTGGGTGTCTCCGATTGCCTGGCAGAGGACGCCCGGTTTCGCTGCGGGCGCTTCGTTTACGGCGGGTTTCGTGCTGAGAAATGGTTTGAGAAGCGAAACCGATGTGGGGAACCCCGGAAATTATGGCGGCTATAACACCGACACGCACACCGACCGGGACAACTGCTGGGCGGCCACCACCAACGCGCCCAATGATGGTACAAGAATCAGCGAAGAGGCCTGGCGGGAAGCCAGAGACGCCTACTATCTGGTCGTAAACCAACCCAACGCCAATCTTGTTGCCGCCTATAAAATGGCGGATGAAGAATACACACTCTCCACAAGCGCCCAAACCACCATGCTGGACAAAAACAGCGCCGTTTATTACGACTATGTGCCGGGCTTCAACTCAAGAATCGACAATCCGACCTACAAATGGGACCCGATTGTCATGATCAACGGCAAGCAGAAGGTGCAGGTGCCCGCGACGGGCGATGGCGGTTATGCGCTGGGTGAAGACTGGACCTCCGCCCAGTGGAAGGGCGGGACGGGCAAGACAGCGCCTGAACATGTTATCGGCAACTACGAAAGCTATAACTTCGTGCAGCCGCCGGGGGGCAGGGTTTTTTATGAAGGCGGTTCTTCGCAGGTGAATCACGACGCGACGTGGAACAGATGGCTCGTGGAAAACCGGGCTTGCCCGGTGCTCTTCAAGGATGTGCCGGAATCCAGAGCCTACTATCATGACCCGGTTTCTCCCGCGGCGGATGGCGGCGCGCAGTTTCAGGGGAATCCCCATGCCCAGTGCCGGTACAGTTACCGCACGGGGGATGTTGATTTTCCCAGTAACTATCAGTTCTATGACTGGACCGCGCCCTGGGCGGGCAAAAAAGTGGGTAGTCTGCCCGCCGGACGGCGTTGGTGCAGAAGAACCAACAACTCGGAGAACTTTTTTCAAACGGGCATCGACCGGAGCTGCGTGATGGGCAAACACCTCATCGGCGACACGACGGGCTATGCCGTATGGGATAACGGCAAGGGCGCGAGCAACAGCACGCCTGGCGCGCGGGTCAGTCACTACGATCCGAGCGCGGATATTACAACGATGAAACGTGAGGCCAAGATTGCCGCCAACCAGGCCTTCAACGACGGGCTGGCGCAGCACATGCTGGACATTCAGGCTGCCCGCGATGCGTATGATGATTTCTGCGAAAATTACAAATGGAAGGAAGGGGATTACCACCTGAAACCTGGGGCGTCGTGGCCAGCCCGCTGGGACTGGGGCTACAATCTAACCCTCCCGGCAGGGAATAACTTTGTACTCAGTCGTAATGGTAGCTCTGGGAGCGGAAATGTACAGAGCACCATACCCGCCAACAAAATACCCCTGTCGGACAATGAGGCCAAGGAATGGGGTCGGTTTCGAGAGGGAGGTATCGACCTCAATAACAAGCCGAATAACAATGATATTGACCATAGTAGTAGACACCTCCTTCAGGAGTGGTGTTTCTCTGCCAACACCCAGCAACTGAACTACAGGGGGAGTCTACATCCAACATACAAGCCTGGCGACCCCAGGCGGAAAAGCACAGCCCAATTCAATCAAGCCGTTGCTGACTACAAGGCCGTCGTTAACCGGTTAAACGCAAAACTTCGGGCGGCGTATGACGCAGCCAATGCCATGAAGTCGTCGATTGACCAGTCGCTGGAACATCGGGTCAGTACTTTCATTGATGACAGCGGCAATCTGGTGACGGAGGCGCAACCCCGCACCCGAACCGCCAAGGAGGAAATCCGCAACTTCTCCAACTGGTACGCTTATTACCGTACCCGCCATCTGGCGGCAAAATCGGGGCTTTCGCTCGCCTTCGGCAGGCTCGTCAATCGGGATAACACCACGCAACCCAGTCTGGAAATGAACGGCAAATCCATTCGTCTGGGCTATGACACGCTTGCCAACATGAAAATGGGCACCGGGAATGGCGTAGGCCCCGGCGCGGGCGGCGATAACGTCGTGGTGAACGGACGCGGGCCGGTGCCTTTTCTGGATTTTCCCTCCGACGCCAAAAAAGCCGATGGCACGCCGCACCCCTATCACGATCAGAAATTCGTGCGGGATTTTTATTCCTGGGTGCAGGCATTGCCCATCCGGAGCGGCACGCCGCTCAGAAACGCCCTGAACACGGTCGGGCAGTATTACGCCAGCAGCGACCGGGCGTGGGTGGAATATCCGCCCGTCAAATTTTCCGAGAGAACCGCTCCGGGCGGAGGCGGGCAGCTATTCGGCTGCCGCCGCGCCTTCACCATCCTGATGACCGATGGCTATTACACCGATGGCAGCCGGAGTCCCGCCAATGGCGATGTGGATAAAGTACCAGGCCCTGTCATCTGGAGAACGGATATTGACAACAAACCGTTGACTGGCGACAAGTACCGTTACCAGTATCCCGGCGGCACCGCCGCGCGGCCTTTCTTTGGTGAAAACCCCGGCTCGACAGTCTCCGGCAGCCTCGCGGACATCGCCATGTATTACTGGAACCGTGATCTGCGCCCCGATATTCCCAACATGACCACGCCGACCAAAAAAGACCCCGCCTTCTGGCAGCACATGCAGACCTTTACCATTGGTCTGGGCGTGCAAGGGCGGATGTCCGACGCCGAAGTCAACCAGTTTCTGGCGAAAGGGTCGAACAAGAACATCTTGTGGACCTACCCCTCCGGGCTGGATACCGACTACGAAAAAATCGACGATCTCATGCACGCCGGTTTGAACGGGCACGCGGGTACGGCGGCGGCGGAAGACGCGGGCGAATTCGCCGGCAAACTCGCCGGGCTGCTCGCCGAAATCTCCGGGCAGGTGGGCAGCAATACCAGCCCCGCCGCGCCCAGGGTTCTGGATGAAGACGCCATTGTGGTGACTTCCAGCTACGATCCGAGCGACTGGTCGGGCGAAGTGTATGGCAACAATATCTGCCTGAAAGGTTCCGCCCAGTGCGGCAGCAAATTCGCCGCGACCGTAGGCTCCGCGTGGAGCGCCGGATCGGCGCTTGCGGAGCGGATCAACAAGAAAGGGCATCAGGATCGCAACATCGTGACCTACGATGGCAGTTGGGCGGTTCCCTTCACGACCGGGAATCTTTCCGGCGCCATCAAGAGCGCGATGGATGTCAAGCTCGAACACATTGCGGGAACACCTGAAAGCTGCATCATGGTGCGTCCGAACGCGGGCGATCCCGTCAACGGCGGCGACGCCTGCCTGCTGCACAAGGGGCAGGCGGATGAAGCGGCTTACAACGTGGATCATCTGATCAATTACCTGCGCGGCGAGCAGAAGTATGAAGATTCCACGACCGGAACCACCGTGAACTACAACGGTTTCCGCCGGAGAAGCTATACCGACAGCGATGGTTTTCAGCAGGTCAAACTGCTGGGCGACATCGTGAATTCCAGCCCGGCGCTGGTGACCGCCGAAGATTTCGGGTGGAACAGGGCCACCGCGCTGGAAGCGAAACCCACAACGGGAAAAAGCGCGGCGGAACTCTACGCGGAGCGTCTGACGGAGAGCTTCACCAAAAACGCCAAGGGCAAATGGGTCGTTGATCGGAGCAAGGTGTACGAATCCGTATTGGTCGGCGCGGGCGACGGCATGTTGCACAACTTTGACGCGGAAACGGGCGAAGAGAATTTCGCCTTCATTCCCCAGGCGGTGCATCCCATCCTGAAAAAACTGGGCGACCCGCAATACGCGCTGATTCCCACCTTGCAGCATTCCTTCTATGTCGACGGCGCAACCGTCGTGCGGGACGCTCTGCTGGGCGGCAAATGGCAACGTGTGGCGGTGGGTTCCACCGGACGCAGCGACGGCGGACACAGCTATTTCGCCATCAATGTGGAAGACACCTCTTCATTCAATGCGCGAGATGTGCTCTGGGAGTTCACAAACAGCAATCTGGGCGCGCCCGCCAATGGCAGGGCGGAAATTGCCGTGGTGGATGAAGGCAGCAAGCCTCAAACGGGCGGCGGTGTGTCTGACCCTGACCTCAAGTGGTACGCGATCTTCGGCAACGGCTATAACAGCGGAAGTAACGAAGCCCGTCTGTTCCTCGTGGATCTGGCAACCGGACACCTCGCGCGTTCCATTTCGGCGCCCGGCAACAGCACAAAGCCAAACGGTCTGGGTACGCCCTCGCTCGTCGGCGCGCAGGATGGCACGAGTATTCTGGCTTACGCGGGCGACTTGCAGGGCAACCTGTGGAAATTCGACCTGAGGGAAGGGAAGGCTTACAAACTTCTTGAAGCGACCAATCCCAACGGCAAACCGCAGATCATCACGGCAGCGCCCAGAATCACCATCACGGGCGGCGACAAGATACAAGTCACCGTGGGCACCGGCAAATTCTTGAGCCAGGCGGACGTCGACACGACCGATGTGCAAACCATCTACAGCGTGCGCGACCAATGCGGCACAGGCGCCCCGGCGTGCAACCCCCCGACCGCCATACGGAGCGCCCTGTATCCCATCACCTGGAAGAATGGCGGCAAGATGCTGACCAGCACCGCCACGGACGCCAACGGTAATGTGAGCGTCCAGCAAGGCTGGGTGATGGACACCTTCGACGCCGCGCAACAAACCGCCCTGAAAGATGGCACGACGCAAGGTTTTTATCTGGATTTGACGGCATCCGGCATGGAAGGCGGGCGTGTTATTGACATGCCCTCCGAAGGATTGCTCGGAATGGGCGCCGGAAATATATTGGTGCCGGTCGTCCTCCCCGTAAGCAACCCCTGCGGCAGCTCGGATTCAGGCATCGCCGTAGAGCTTGACCCCAACGGCGGCGCCCCGAAGAAAAGCCAGATGTTCAAGACGGTGGAGGGGATGAATGTCACCAGACTTGGAGACGGGAGAACCATTGTGACCAGCGGCGGCGGCAGCGGCGGCATCGGCGGCAACCAGGCCAACCTCGGTACCCCCCCCGGTCAACCAATAATTGACCCCAACTCCCCCTGCGTTTGGGTTGGCGCGAAAGACCCCATGACAGGCGACCCGATCATTGATGAAAAGACCGGACAACAACGCATGGAGTGCATCCCCCCCATCAAACCGGGCACGAAAAAAGGCCGCCAAAGCTGGAGACAACTCCGCTAAAGTGCCCCGCAACGTACAAAAAACCGCCTCTTTGAGGCGGTTTTTTTTGTAGGTCGGGCATGTGGAACATGCCCGACACTCACCGCTCAACCACAAACCCCCACCCATTTGCCGAACCCTTCCCGCCAATCCCGGCGCTACCTCGACAAATCCCGCGCAATCCTTCTCGCACCGCCCAACGTCGGGCACATAAAACCGTGCCCGACCTACGAAATGCCGCACCAAACCACCCTGCCCCCCTCCGATGGAGGGGAATGTATTGCGGCTTCGTTTGACCTGTTTTTCTTCTTTGCAGGGGAATCGCCCCAAACACGAAAACAAGCCAAACGAAGGCTGAAAAAATTCCCCTCCATCGGAGGGGTGCCCCGCAGGGGCGGGGTGGTTGTTTCTACGAGATATTAATCCGGCAATCAAATATACCGTCTGGCGCACGACGATGGCATTTGGTAGGGCGCGCTCTCCGAGCGCGCCGGATGTTAACATCCGGCGGTTTCGGAGAAACCGCCCTACCTGAAGCCTGTGGCAGCATATGGTGTATTTGATTGCCGGATTAATAGCGACGTTCCTCGCTTTTGACAAAGTGGGGGGAGCATCCTGCTCCCCATCCAGACCTCCCGCCACTCTTGGCGGTTTCTACGCTCCCTGAAGCCTTACTCCGCCCCGAACCACCCCGTCAGGCTTCGCCTGCCACCCCTCCGATGGAGGGGAATGTATTGCGGCTTCGTTTGACCTGTTTTTCTTCTTTGCAGGGGAATCGCCCCAAACACGAAAACAAGCCAAACGAAGACTGAAAAAATTCCCCTCCATCGGAGGGGCGCCCCGCAGGGGCGGGGTGGTTGTTTCTACGAGATATTAACCCGACAATCGAATACGCCGCTGGGAGCGCCGGCGTCCCCGCCGGCGGTTTTAAGATTTTCCGTGCGGAACCAACCCCGCCGGCGGGGACGCCGGCGCTCCCAGGCGGGCGGTTTTTTCGTTGCCCCCAATATAGCGACGCGCCTCGCTTTTGACAAAGTGAGGGGGGGGCATCCTGCTCCCCATCCAAACACGCGGGAGCAAGATGCTCCCGCCACGCTCAAAATCGTCTGCGTTCCCCGGTGTTTTACCTGTCGCCCTACCAAAACCAAAACTTCACAATCGACAACGATTCCCGCAAAAAACTGCCGGGGCGCAGGTACCAATCCAGCGGGGCGTTGAAACTCGTGGCATCCAGACCATGACGGCGGGCTGTGGCAAGCGCCCTGAACATGTGGAAATCGCTGGTGACGACGGAAACGCGCCAGGTTTGCCCGCCGAAATGCTTATTCAGAATTTTTTTGCTGTTGGCAAAATTTTCATCCGTGTTGCGGGATTGGTCTTCCAGCAGAATTTGATGGGCTTCAATACCCGCGGCAAGCAGCGCGCGTTGCATGGCGAGGGCTTCGGGGATGTCTTCGCCATAACCCTGTCCGCCGGTCACAAGCACAATGGCGCGGGGATTTGCCTGTAAATAGCGCTGCGCCCCTTCCAGCCGCCTTTGCAACATAACCGGAATCCGCTCGCCCCGAATGCCGGAACCCAGAACGATGACCGCGTCTTCCGTAAACGTCGCCGTGTTGCGCGCGCCCGCGCTCACCATCAAACCCGACATCAACAGGAAAAACAGCGCCATGCCGCTGATCGCCGCTTTGCAGCACCATCGCAACCAGCGCGGCATGAGGCGGTAGCAGGCGCCCAGAATGAGAAAAAAACTGCCCAGCCCGAAGCCTAAGGCGTTATTGATGGATGCGCCGAACCTGATCGTCAGCAGCACGCTCCCCGCGATGGTCACGAGTCCGCAGAGGGCGCTGATTTTTTGCCAGAGGGGGAAAAGGGTTTTGTTCACTTCAATATATCCTGATTTTCAAAATATGTGCCGATGGCATATAGCGGCACATTGGTGAGCCACGGTTCGCGCCGGTAATCCGACAGGGAACTACGCAGAGAACGGGGCGGACTGAATTTTTCGTGGTAAACCTTCAGGCTCTTGGCTTGCAGGTTTTCCGTCGCCTTGACCTCAATCGGGATGACCGCGCCCCGCGTTTCCACGACAAAATCCACTTCGCTCTGACCATCAGGATTGCTCCAGTAATGCGGCGCCAAGCCCGCGAAGAGGAGTTCCTGCGCGACGAACTGCTCCGTGAGCGCGCCCTTGAATTCCGTAAACAGCCGATTCCCCTCCAACAGCGTTTCCGCTTCCAGACCGCTGGCGCAGGCAAGCAGGCCGACATCGCCCATGAACAGTTTGAACGCGGAGGCGCGATACGCCGCCAGCGGCAGATTCGGCTTGCGCACGCAATCTACGCGCTGGAGCAGCCCGCAATCCAGCAGCCATTGCAGCGCCATTTCAAAATCTTTCGCGCGCGCGCCCTGCCTGAGCGCGCCGTAAAAAAAGCGTCGGTTCTCGCGGGCAAGCTGCCCCGGCACACCCTCCCAAAGCATACGGATACGGGGAACCATCGCGTTCGGCGCGTGTTTTGAAAAATCCTGCGCGTAAGCCGCCAGTATCCGCCGCTGCACCTCCCGCGCGGCGCGGTAATCACCATCCTCGGCGAACGCCGCGACCACTTCCGGCATTCCGCCGAGAAAAAGATACTGTCGCAAGCGTTCCGCGTAACGCGCACCGAATGCCGCGATGAGCGACCAATCCGGCGACTGTAAAAGCGCCGCCATCTCCTCCTGCCCCAATGCCGCCAACACTTCGCGGTAGCACAAGGGGCGCAACTCCATGAAATCCACCTTGCCCACGGGAAAGGATGTTCCGGCGTGCAGCGCGACGCCCAACAGCGAGCCGGAAGCGAGAATGGCGTATTCCGGCGCGTTTTCGCAAAAATACTTCAGGCTGGATAACGCCTGCGGTGTTTCCTGAATCTCATCGAAAATGAGCAGCGTCTCCGGCGTAATTTTTACGCCCGACTCCAACTGCAAGCCGGAAAGCAGGCGCGGAATATCGAAATCACCCTCGAACAGCGCCCGCATCCGGGCGTTGTTGTCGAAATTGACGTAAGCCACGCTCGCAAAATGCAAACGCCCGAATTCTTGCATCAGCCAGGTTTTACCCACCTGCCGCGCCCCGCGAATGAGCATCGGCAACCGCCGTTTGCCGCGCTTCCAGGCGACGAGCCGTCGCATTGCGTAGCGTTCCATGATTTGCCCCTTGTTTCATTTCTCGTTGCAAGTATAGCGCTTTGACTACATAAAGTAGAACGACTTTATGTACTATTACGCACTTTAACGAATGACTTTGTGTTGCCGGGGTCAGGTATCAGGTATCAGATGTCAGGTGACAGGTGACAGTAATCAGGGGCGGCAAAGCCGCCAGAAAGTACTGACACCTGTCACCTGATACCTGATACCTGATACCTGATACCTGATACCTGGACTGCAATCGGTGGTATCTTTTCGCCAGTAAATTCAAACCAGAATCCTCATGAATCCCCCCGAACCCCTGTCGGAAGCCAAAATCGGCGAAGTCGTCACCTTTTCCGGCAGTCCCTTTCGTCTGCACCAGCCCTTTACCCCCGCTGGCGACCAGCCTGAGGCCATCCGAAAACTGGTGGCAGGGCTGGAAGACGGGCTTTCCTTTCAAACGCTTCTGGGCGTGACCGGCTCCGGCAAGACCTTCACGATGGCGAACGTCATTGCCCGCACCGGACGCCCCGCCTTGATTCTGGCGCACAACAAGACGCTGGCGGCGCAGTTGTATTCGGAAATGAAGGAGTTTTTTCCCGAAAACGCCGTTGAGTATTTCGTTTCCTACTACGACTACTATCAGCCGGAAGCCTACGTGCCCGCGCGGGATTTGTTCATCGAGAAGGATTCCGCCATCAACGAGCACATCGAGCAGATGCGCCTGTCCGCCACCAAGAGCCTTCTGGAGCGGCGCGATGTGGTGATTGTGGCGTCGGTCTCCTGCATCTACGGCATCGGCGACAAGGAAAATTATCATGACATGATGATTACGCTGCGCGTGGGCGACAAACTCGACCAGCGCGACCTGGTGCGGCGGCTGGCGGCGTTGCAATACCAGAGGAACGAAATGGATTTTCATCGCGGCGTCTTTCGCGTGCGCGGCGATGTGATTGACATTTTTCCCGCCGAACACGCCGAACACGCGCTGCGGGTGGAGCTGTTCGACGACGCCATCGAATCCCTGCGCTTTTTCGACCCGCTCACGGGCGAACTGCTGCACAAGGCGTTGCGCTTCACCGTCTGCCCCGCCTCGCACTACGTCACGCCGCGCGAAACGGTGCTGGAAGCGGTGGAAGCCATCAAGGTGGAACTCGCCGGACGCATCGACTATTTTCAACGCGAGCAAAAACTGGTGGAAGCGCAACGCATCGAGCAACGCACCCGCTTCGATCTCGAAATGCTCGCGGAAATCGGCTTTTGCAAAGGCATCGAAAATTATTCCCGTCATCTTTCCGGGCGCAAGGCGGGCGAGCCGCCTTCCACCTTGCTGGATTACCTCTCCGACGACGCCCTGATGTTCATCGACGAGTCGCACGTCACCATCGGGCAGGTCGGCGGCATGTTCAAGGGCGACCATGCGCGCAAGGAAAACCTCGTCAATTACGGCTTTCGCCTGCCTTCGGCGCTGGATAACCGCCCCTTGCGCTTTGAGGAATTTGAAAAAATCCAGCGTCAGACCATCTTTATTTCCGCGACTCCGGCGGCCTACGAAGGGCAGCGCGCCGGGCAGGTGGTGGAACAGGTGGTGCGCCCGACCGGTCTCATTGACCCGGAAGTGGAAGTGCGCCCCGCCGTAACCCAGGTCGACGACCTGTTAAACGAAATCAAAAAACGCACCGCCGTCGGCGAGCGCGTACTGGTCACGACCTTGACCAAGCGCATGGCGGAAGACCTCACCGATTTTCTGTTTGAACAGGGCATCAAGGTGCGCTACCTGCACTCCGACATCGACACCGTGGAGCGGGTGGAAATCATCCGCGACCTGCGCCTGGGCGAATTCGACGTGCTGGTCGGCATCAACCTGTTGCGCGAAGGGCTGGATATTCCCGAAGTGTCGCTGGTGACGATTCTGGACGCCGACAAGGAAGGTTTTTTGCGCTCCGAACGTTCACTGATTCAAACCATCGGCAGAGCCGCCCGCAACCTGAACGGCAAGGCGATTCTGTACGCCGACGTAATCACCGACTCCATGCGCCGCGCCATCGGCGAAACCGAACGCCGCCGCGAAAAACAACTCGCCTTCAACAAAGCGCACAACATCGTGCCCAAGGGTATTGTCAAACGCATCAAGGACATCATCGACGGCGTGTACAACGCCGAATCCGCGCACAAGGAACAAAAAGCCGCCGCGCGCGACGCCGACTACGCCCTGATGAGTGAAAAGGCGCTGGCGAAAGAAATCAAACGTCTGGAAAAAATGATGAACGAATGCGCGAAAAATCTCGAATTTGAAAAAGCGGCAGCGGCGCGGGATGAACTTTTCAGACTGCGGGAACAGGCGTTTGGCGTTCGCGGCGCGGCAATCCAGGCATCAGGGATCAGGTGACAGATGTCAGTACTTTCTGAAGGCAAAGCCTCCCATGATGGCTGTCACCTGACATCTGATACCTGGATCGCCGCGTCGCTCCGCTCCTCGCTTTTGACGGCAAGCATGGTTTTTCGTAGGTTGGGTAAGCGAAGCGCAACCCGACGGTTGTACCCTCCGGCGCGAAGCGCCGCTCTCCGGTTTTCTCAACCTGCGGGGCTGTCAAGTCCGCCGTTGCCGGGAGCGTCGGCGGTTTTAAGATTTCCCGCGCCAAGCTAAAACCGCCGGCGAGGACGCCGGCGCTCCCAGGCGGGCGGGTTTGAAATCCGCCCCCTGCATCCCTCGCTCCAAGGGATGCAATGAAAATGACCTCAAAAAAAGGATCAACATGCCCCACAAAAAATTAAAGGTATCCGAACGCGGAATGCTGGATGCTTACGAAAAGAAACTCTCCGAACAAGGCTTCACCGCCGATGCCGCGCAATGGGCGGCGGCGGAATGTCTGCAACAGCTCTACACCCGCCTGCTGCATTTCAAGGTCGCACGCGGCAGCGTCATGCAGCGTCTGCTGAAAAACCCGACGCCGCCGCAGGGCGTGTATTTCTGGGGTGGCGTCGGGCGCGGCAAGAGTTTTTTGATGGATTGCTTCTTCGCCACGGTTCCCTACCGACGCAAAAAGCGCATCCATTTCCACGCCTTCATGCAGCGGATTCACAAGGAACTGGGGCTGTGCAGGGGCGAAGCCGACCCCATGTTGAAAGTGGCGGAAAAAATCGCCCGCGAAACCCGTCTGCTCTGTTTCGACGAATTCCATGTTTCCGACATCGCCGACGCCATGATTCTGGGGCGTCTGCTCACCGGTCTGGCGGCAGAAGGCGTGGTGCTGGTGATGACCTCCAACTACCCGCCCGACGGGCTGTATCCCGACGGACTGCACCGGGAAAGTTTCCTGCCCGCCATTGATCTCATCAAACGCCTGATGAAAGTCGTCGAAGTCGATTCCGGCGTCGACTACCGCCTGCGCGCCCTTGAACAGGTCGAGATTTACCACGCCCCCGCAGACAGCGCGGCAGAAGCGCGGATGCTGGATTATTTTCAAAGCATGGCGGGAGAACCCGGCAAAGTCGACGGATACATCGAAGTTCTGGGCAGACAAATCCCCACCCTGCGCCAAAGCCATGACAAAAGCGTACTCTGGTTCGATTTCGCCACCCTCTGCGGCGGTCCGCGCTCGCAAAACGACTACCTCGACATCGCCGCCAGCGCCCACACCATCCTGCTCTCCGCCGTTCCCGCCATGACCCGCTACCAATCCGCCGAAGCAAGGCGTTTCACCTGGTTAGTCGACGTGTTGTACGAAAACCGGACCAAACTCATCATCACCGCCGAATGCCCCGCCGAGCAGCTTTATCTTGAAGGCGCGCACGCCAACGAATTCCCCCGCACCGTAAGCCGCCTGACAGAAATGCGCTCGCGGGAGTATTTTGTGCGGTAGGAGTCAGGTATCAGGTATCGGGTATCAGGTATCAGTACCTTCGGCGGCTTTGCCGCCCCAGACTGATGACAAACCCCAACCCCCCCCCCCCGCGTCATTGCGAGGAGCGCAGCGACGCGGCAATCTTGGCGACCAAGGAGATTGCCACGTCGCTACGCGCCTCGCTTTTGACGGCAAGCGCAGTTGAATCCGACACTGATCCGTCAATCTGGTCATCTGCCCGGTAACTGGCAGGTTGTGCGCGATGAATCGCCAATGTCGGGTTGCGCCTGCGGCTTACCCAACCTACAGGCTACAGGCTGCCAAAAGCCATCGTACTCGTGCGCCCGGTATATTTGATTGCCGGAAACACGCAGCCTGGGAGCGCTGGCGTCCTCGCCGGCGGTTTTAAGATTTTCCGTGCGGAGCCAACCCCGGCAACGGCGAACTTGGCAGAGTCAAAATCCTGCCCCTTTGTGTTTCTCGAATCATCCCCGCCGCATGGCGTCGAAGAATTCGCCGTTGTTTTTGGTGGATTTCACCTTGTCGAGCAAAAATTCCATCGCTTCGAGGTCGTCCATCGGGTAGAGGAGTTTGCGGAGCACCCACATTTTTTGCAGCACTTCGGGTTTTAACAGCAGTTCTTCGCGGCGGGTGCCGGAGCGATTTACGTTGATGGCGGGGTACATGCGCTTTTCGGACATGCGGCGGTCAAGGTGGATTTCCATGTTGCCGGTGCCCTTGAATTCTTCGTAAATCACGTCATCCATGCGCGAGCCGGTTTCGATCAGGGCGGTGGCGATGATGGTGAGCGAACCGCCTTCTTCGATGTTGCGCGCCGCGCCGAAGAAGCGTTTGGGCTTTTGCAGGGCGTTGGCGTCCACGCCGCCCGTCAAAACCTTGCCGGAGGCGGGTTGTACGGTGTTGTAGGCGCGCGCAAGGCGGGTGATGGAATCCAAGAGGATGATGACATCCTTTTTCATTTCCACGAGGCGTTTGGCTTTTTCGATGACCATTTCGGCGACCTGCACATGGCGCAGCGCGGGTTCGTCGAAAGTGGAGGCGACGACTTCGCCGCGCACGTTGCGGGTCATTTCGGTGACTTCTTCCGGTCGCTCGTCAATCAGCAGCACAATCAGGATGGCTTCGGGATGATTGGTGGTAAGCGCGTGGGCGATGTGTTGCATCATCACGGTTTTGCCGGATTTTGGCGGGGAAACGATGAGTCCGCGCTGACCGGCGCCAATCGGGGCAATCATGTCAATCACCCGGCTGGTGATGTTTTCCTCGGCGCGGATGTCACGTTCGAGATGCAGGTGGCGCGTGGGATGCAGCGGCGTCAGGTTCTCGAACATCAGTTTGTTTTTGGTGACTTCCGGCGATTCGCCGTTGATTTTGTCCAGCTTGGTCAGCGCGGAATAGCGTTCGCCGTCTTTGGGGGTGCGGATTTCGCCTTCGATGGAATCGCCGGTTCTGAGGTTGAAGCGGCGGATTTGCGAGGGCGAAACGTAAATGTCGTCGGTATTTGCCTGATAGGAGGTATCCGGGGAACGGAGAAAACCGAATCCGTCGGAGAGAATTTCCAGTGTGCCGTCGCCATAAATCGGCTCGCCTTTTTTGGCGTGGGCGCGCAGGATGGAAAAAATGAGTTCGTGTTTTTTCAAACGATTGGCGGCGTCGATGTTGAAACCGGCGGCCATTTCAACCAGTTGGCTGATGTGCAGGGTTTTGAGTTCGGAAAGATGCATTTGGATTACTGCGAGGGAATGGATGGAAGATGCGGGGACGCACCGAAAGGTGTGGAAGAAGAACAAAAAGGGGGAAAGATTGGCTGCGCCTGAACCGGATGAATTTCGATTCAGGCGCGCAGAGTAGGGAATTTACAGCTTGCTGTCAATCATGGCGATGATTTGGGATTTGCTGATGGCGCCCACTCTGGTTTCTTCTATGTTGCCGTTCTTGAACAGCATCAGGGTGGGAATGCCGCGAATGTGGTAGCGGGCGCCAAGATCGCCTTCCTCGTCGACATTGATTTTGACGACTTTCAGCCGACCCGCGTATTCCGCCGCCACGGCTTCCAAGGCGGGCATCATCATCATGCAGGGGCCGCACCATTCCGCCCAGTAATCGACCAGCACGGGCAGGTCTGAATTCAGCACTTCGGCTTCAAAGGCATGGGTGGTCGTTTTGACGGGATGACCGGATTGTGTTTCTTCGCTCATGGTTTCCTCGGAAAAATTCGGGAGTT
Organism: Betaproteobacteria bacterium; assembly: GCA_025997095.1. GTDB lineage: Bacteria > Pseudomonadota > Gammaproteobacteria > Burkholderiales > Rhodocyclaceae > Azovibrio. The sequence goes on from BNUD01000033.1 coordinate 19,249, forward strand.
GGGAGAATTGGAAAATGGATGGAGGGGAACATCAAGGCGCTCATCGTATCCAAAAACGGGGAAGCAGGAAAGCGGTTTCATGGGTCAGAGGTCAGGTGTCATTCCGATTCGCATGAGAAGCGAGACGCGAAGACTGCCCGAAGACAGTGCTCTTGCACGGCAAGGCGAAGTCGACAAAGGTTTGCTTCTCATGCGAATCGGAATTACAGCGCGGAATCAACATCCGGGCTTGTTGCGCGGTAGTGTCTGGCGGGGAATTGGACGGTGAAGCAGGCGCCGTGGCCGGGGGCGCTTTCTATGGAGAGGGTGGCGTTGTGGCGGATGAGGATGTGTTTGACGATGGAAAGCCCCAATCCGGTGCCGCCGGTTTCGTGCGAGCGGCTGCGGTCTACGCGGTAGAAGCGTTCGGTCAGGCGGGGGATGTGTTCGGCGGGAATGCCTTGGCCTGAGTCTTTGACGGAAAATAGCGCGCCGCCTTTTGGGGGGGATGTCCAGGAGATTTCGATGTTTCCGCCCGGCGGGGTGTAGCGCACGGCGTTAAAAACCAGATTGGTGAAGAGGCTGAACAGTTCTTTTTCTGACCCGGCAAGCGCGGCGTTTGCCGGAATGTCAGCGGGAAAACTGATTTTATGGGGGAGCGCGTCCATGTTTTGCGTGAGCGTTTGCGACAGGACGCGGGCATCCGTTTCGCAATGGTCAAGCAGAACGCGCACGGAATTCCAGGTCTGAAAGTCAGGCGGCGGGCTGTTTTCCAGACGGGAGAGCGTGAGCAGATCGCTGACTAAGGATTGCATCCGTTTTGCCTGTCGCTCCATCATCGCCAGATAGTATTTTTGCTGGGATTCGTCTTGCGGCAGGGTTTGCAGGGTTTCGATGAACCCGATGAGCACGGTGAGCGGGGTGCGGATTTCGTGCGAGGCATTGGCGACGAAATCACGGCGCATGATTTCGGTTTGTTGCTGCAAGGTGATGTCTTCTGTGAGCATCAGGCGGCGATCCGACGCATACGCGCACACCTGTATGGAGAGTTTCAGGGGGCGCGCGGGCGTGCTGGCGGGGCTTTGCAGTTCGAGGGGTTTGTCGAAATCCCGGTTATTCAGATAATCCGAAAATTCCGGGGAGCGGAGCAGATGGGGGATGGGCTGGGCAATATCCCGGATGGGCTTTAATCCCAGATGGCGGCTGGCGGTTTGATTAAACCATTCGATGCAGTTTTTTTCATCCAGCACAATCACGCCGTTGGGCGAGGCCTGGAGTGCCGCTTGCAGGTTTTTCAGGTTGTTTTCAGCTTCTTTTGCGCGCCGGATTTGCTGGCGCAGCGGGCGCTGGAAACTCACGATGAGTTCAAGCCAGAATCCGCGCAGCGGGGGCGGGGCAAGCTGCGGGTCTTCCTGAAGTCGATAGAGCCAGCGCAGGGTTGCTACGATGGCGCGGTAATCGATCAGAAACCAGCAGACGATGCCGAGACTTGCGCCAAACCAGACGCAGAACGCCGATTCGCCAACCGAACAGAAGATGAGCGCGCCCGCGCCAAGCCAGAGGAGGAGCGCACTCAGGCGGAGAATCAGGAAAAATGACATAAGGAAAATGCGGGTGCGGCGTTCATGCGTGTATTTTTGCCGATTTCGGCAGTTCGGACGATGTGGCGAACCTGTAGCCGACGCCGCGCACGGTTTCCACCATGAAGCCCGCGTCGCCCAACGCTTCGCGCAGACGTTTGATGTGCACGTCTACGGTGCGCTCTTCGATGAAAACATGGTCGCCCCAAACCTTGTCGAGCAGTTGCGCGCGGCTGTGAACCCGTCCCGGATGCTTCATCAGGTAATGGAGGAGGCGGAATTCCGTGGGTCCCGCCTTGATTTCCTGCGCGCCGAACAGGGCGGTGTGTTGCCCGGCATCGAGCGAGAGCTTGCCGATGCTGACGTGGTCATCCAGCCGTTCCGGGCTGCGCCGCCGCAATACGGCGCGGATGCGCGCCACCAGTTCGCGCGGCGAAAAGGGTTTGGTGATGTAGTCATCCACGCCGTTTTCAAGCCCGGCGACTTTGTCGCGCTCTTCGCTTTTGGCGGTCAGCATGAGGATCGGAATATCCTTGGTGCGTTCCTGCGCGCGCCATTGCTTTGCCAGATCAAGCCCGCTTTGTCCGGGCAGCATCCAGTCAAGCAAAATGACATCCGGCAGGATGGTGTCCATCTCCCGCCGCGCCGCGACGCCATCCGCGACCAGCACGGTCTGAAAACCGCTGTAATCCAGATTGACCTGGATGAGCTTGGCAATGTCGGGTTCATCTTCGACCACCAGAACGCGCGTTTTCGGGAACGGCACGCAGGTTTTTGGCGACGGGGCAACGGGGGCTGCGGCAACCATTTTCGGGGCGGTCATTCAACCACGGATTCGATGTGCGCCAACGAGCTGTGGCGGACATCGGTTCCCTTGACAATGTAGATAATGAATTCGGCGATATTTTTGGCGTGGTCGCCCACCCGCTCCACCGCCTTGGCAATGGACAGCAAATCCAGACTGCTGCTGATCGTGCGCGGGTCTTCCATCATGTAGGTGATGAGTTTGCGGGTAAAGCCCTTGAATTCGCGGTCGATGAGGTCATCTTCCTTGAACACGTCGATGGCGGCCGCCACATCCAGACGCACAAAGGCGTCCAGGGCGCGCTGGATGAGATTGACCGCCAGGTCGGAAGCGACGCGCAGGTCGCTGATGGGGATGTTGCGCGCGCCGTCGCGTTTCATGATGGATCTGACCCGTTTGGCGATTTTGTGCGCCTCGTCGCCGGTACGCTCCAGATTGGTGGTGATTTTGGAAATGGCGAGCAACAGGCGCAGGTCGCGGGCGGCGGGCTGGCGGCGGGCGATGACGGCGGTCAGTTCGTGATCGATTTCGACTTCCAGCGCGTCGACTTTTTCCTCGACCCGGATGACCTCTTCGATGATGTCAAGAGAGTATTTTTCCAGCGCGCTGACGGAACGCTGGAGTTGCGCCTCAACCAGCCCGCCCATTTCCATCAGCCGCGAGCAGACGTCGTTCAGGTCACTGTCGAATTGGGAAGAAAGATGTTTGTCATTCATAAAAAACTTTCTGAAATCAGCCGAAACGGCCAGTAATGTAGTCTTCGGTCTCCACCTTGGTGGGTTTCAAGAACATCTGTTCCGTTTTGCCGAATTCCACCAGATCGCCCAGATACATGTAGGCGGTGTAATCGCTGCACCGGGCGGCTTGCTGCATGTTGTGGGTGACGATGATGACGGTGTAATCCTTCTTCAGTTCCGCGATCAGTTCTTCGATACGCGCCGTGGAAATCGGGTCAAGCGCGGAACAGGGTTCGTCAAGCAACAGCACTTCCGGCTTGATTGCCACGCCGCGCGCAATGCACAGGCGTTGCTGCTGCCCCCCGGAAAGGCTGGTGCCGCTCTGGGTGAGTTTGTCTTTTACTTCATTCCAGAGCGCCGCTTTTTTCAGCGCCCACTCTACCCGCTCTTCCATTTCGATTCTGGAAAGATTTTCAAAAAGATTCACCCCGAAGGCGATGTTGTCGAAAATCGACATGGGGAAAGGCGTCGGTTTCTGAAAGACCATGCCGACGCGGGCGCGCAGTAACGCCACATCCTGTTTTGAATCCAGCAGGTTTTCGCCATCCAGCAAAATGCTGCCTTCGGCGCGTTGATCCGGGTACAACTCGAACATCCGGTTAAAGGTCCGCAAGAGCGTCGATTTGCCGCAGCCGGAAGGCCCGATGAAGGCGGTCACGCAGTGTTCGGGAATTTCCAGATTGATCTGTTTTAACGCCTGGAATTTTCCGTAATAAAAATTCATGTCCCGGACGGAAATTTTGGTGGGCGGGGGAGGGGAGTGCGATTTATCGGTCATGATGGATTGTCGGATACTTGAGAAAATTGGATAAAGTCATTTTTCACGGGAAAGCACGCGCGCCAAAATGTTCAGCCCCAGCACCGCCAGGGTAATCAGAAAAACGCCGCCCCAGGCGAGTTGTTGCCAGTTTTCGTAGGGACTCATGGCGAATTGCAGAATGGTCACGGGCAGGTTGGCGGTGGGGCCATCCAGATTGGCTTTCCAGAACTGGTTGTTCAATGCCGTAAATAACAGCGGCGCGGTTTCTCCCGATATGCGCGCCACGGCAAGCAGGATGCCGGTCAGGACACCCGCGCGCGCGGCGGTGAGCGTGATGCGGGTGATGACTTTCCATTTGGGCGTTCCCAGCGCGTAGGCGGCTTCACGCAACCCGGCGGGGATGAGCATCAACATGTTTTCGGTGGTGCGAATCACCACCGGAATCACGATCAGCGCGAGCGCCACCGCGCCCGCCCAACCGGAAAACGCCTTGAATTGCACGACCATGATCACATACACGAACAAGCCGATGATGATGGAAGGCGCGGAGAGCAGGAGGTCGTTGACAAAGCGCACGATCATCGCCACTTTTCCACGCGGGTCGTACTCTGCCAGATAGACCCCCGTGAGAATGCCAATCGGCGTGCCAATCAGGGTGGCCAGGGCGACCATCATCAAAGACCCCATCATCGCGTTGGCAAGACCGCCTTCGCCAATGGGGTCATTGGGCGGCGGCGTATCCTGCGTGAGCATCGCCACGCTGATGCTGCCAAAGCCCAGGCGCAAGGTTTCCCACAAAATCCAGCTTAACCAGAACATGCCAAACAGCATGGCGACGAGCGAAAGCGCAATCGCCGCCTGATTGAAGCGTTTGCGGCGGTTAAAGCGCGCGATTCTGGCGTTGTTGCGGGCGTCCGGCAGGGATGCAGACGGATTCATACGCGCTTCCCTTCATTTTTTTGCAAACGCATGAGGAGGAGTCTTGAAAAAATCAGTACGGTAAAAGTAATCAGGAACAAAACCAGCCCCAGATAAATCAGCGAGGCCTGGTGCAACCCCGGCGCGGCTTCGGCGAATTCGTTCGCCAGCGCGGAAGTGATGCTGTTGGCGGCTTCAAAGAGCGAAGCGGAATTCAACTGGTTCATGTTGCCGATCACGAACGTGACCGCCATCGTCTCGCCTAACGCCCGCCCCAGCCCCAGCATGATGCCGCCCAACACGCCCGTTTTGGTGTAAGGCAACACGACGCGCCAGACTACTTCCCAGGTGGTCGAACCCAGAGCGTAGGCGGACTCTTTCAAAAGCGGCGGGGTGACCTCGAACACGTCGCGCATCACCGAAGCGATGAAGGGAATGATCATGATGGACAAAATAATGCCCGCCGACAAAATCCCGATGCCCACCGGCGGGCCTGTCACCAGCGATTCCAGAAGCGGCACGCCCTTTAACAGGGATTGCAGCGGTTCCTGCACATAACGCGCCAGAACGGGTCCGAAAACCATCAACCCCCACATGCCATACACGATGGAAGGCACGGCGGCGAGGAGTTCAATCGCCGTCCCCAGCGGGCGCTTCAACCAGTTGGGCGAGAGTTCCGTGAGAAAGAGCGCGATGCCAAAACTCACCGGAACCGCGATGAAAAGCGCGATGATCGAGGTCGCCAGCGTGCCGTAAATCATGACCCGCCCGCCAAAGTCTTCCTGCACGGGGTCCCAGGCGTTGCGCGTTAAAAACCCCAGCCCGAACTCATGAATGGCAGGCCACGCGCCCATGATGAGCGAGAGGATGATGCCCGTCAGAAGCGTGAGCGTCAGAATTGCCGCGCCGCGCGCAAGCAGCGCGAACAATCGGTCTGCCAGCGCGTTGGAGAAGAGGCGGCGCGCGCCGCCTGCCGCGTGGGGCGTGAGAGAAGGGGACAAGGTGGCATCCATGACAAAAGGGTGAAAACGGTTTTCGGGCAAGGCGCCGAGTTTACCTCAAGGATTCCTGACTGGCTTGCCGGACGTATCCACGATGGACTTCCACGCGCTCGTCACGGTGTCTTTGACGCTTTGCGGCATGGGAATGTAATCCAGATCGCCGGCCTGCGCGTCTCCGCTTTTGTACGCCCAGGCAAAGAAATTGAGCGTGGCGGCGGCTTTTTCGGGCTTGTCCTGTTTCTTGTGCATCAGGATAAAGGTCGCGGAAGTAATCGGCCACGCGGCGTCACCCGGCTGGTCGGTCAGAATCTGGAAAAAGCTTTTTTCCCACTCGGCTCCTGCCGCCGCCGCCTTGAAACTTGCCTCCGAAGGCTGCACAAACTTGCCCGTGCGGTTCAACAATTGCGCGTGCGAGAGTTTGTTGCGCTTGGCGTAAGCATATTCGACATAGCCAATCGCGCCGTTCAAACGCCCCACGAACGCCGCGACCCCTTCGTTCCCCTTGCCGCCAAGACCGGTCGGCCAATTGACCGCCGTGCCTTCGCCCACTTTGCTCTTCCATTCAGGATTAACTTTGGAGAGGTAATTGGTAAAGCCAAAGCTGGTGCCTGAACCGTCGGCGCGGCGCACCACGGCAATTGCCGTATCCGGCAACGCAAGACCGGGGTTGATGGCGGCAATGGCGGCGTCGTTCCAGTGCGTAATCTTGCCCAGAAAAATATCGCCTAAAACCGAACCATTCAATTTAAGCTGCCCCGGCGTGACGCCCTGGATATTGACAATGGGCACGATGCCGCCCACCACCACCGGAAACTGGATCAGCCCTTTTTCCTGCAAGGCGGCATCGGTCAGCGGCGCGTCGGAAGCGCCGAAATCAACGGTCTTCGCCTCAATCTGTTTCAACCCGGCGCTGGAGCCAACCGATTGATAATTAATGCGATTCCCGGTCGCCTTGTTGTAATCCGCCGCCCACTTGGTATAGAGCGGCGCGGGAAAACTCGCCCCCGCGCCCGTCACATCGCTTTGCGCCCAGGTATTCGCGCAAAAAGTCAGCGCCAACAGCGCGCCGGGCAAGAATTTCAGGGTTTGTTTGATGCTGTGTTTCATGGCAGAGATCTCCTCTTGTTAAAAAACTCCGCCCATTCTCCGGGCGGTTTGTGACAGGAAGATGACAGGAAGGGTTACGGGCGATGCCTCTGTTTTCCGGCAGGGCAACCCGATACACCATCTGGCGCGCGGACGCCCCTACTGATAGTGGGGGGAGCATCCTGCTCCCGCTACTTCGTCATTGCGAGGCGCGTAGCGACGTGGCTGGGAGCGTCGGCGTCCCCGCCGGCGGGTTTGGTTCCGCGCGAAAAATCTTAAAACCGCCTTTGGTGCCGCCGGCGCTCCCAGGGTGGCGCGGATGCGGTTTGTCGGTTTCATGCAAAAAGTTTTTTGCCGCCCCAGGGCACGGCACGCCGTGCCCGTACAGGTGCCCCGCCCATTCCC
>BNUD01000034.1 GCA_025997095.1 Betaproteobacteria bacterium
TTTCGCCGCCAGTATCCTTTTGCGCAGGTCATTCGATAAGGCCGTAGGCATGTTTTATTCCTCCTTGTCTGTTTCATTATACCTATTTCATTGTAGATTACTCATGTATTTGTTAATTTGCTCTAATACATACGACGGCGAGGACGCCGTCGCTCCCGGAGGAATGCCGTCGCGTCTGGGAGCGATGGCGTCCTCGCCATCGTTATTCCGGTTCACATCAAACCCGCTACTTTGTCGACCTCGCCTTGCCGCGCAATCGCATTGTCTTCGATCAGTCTTCGTGTCTCGCTTCCCATGCGAACCGGAATTACACCTCAAAAGTAAACAACTCAATCCGCCCATTCTGTTCGATGACGGTGAGTTCCTTGCATTCCCGAACCTTGTTGCTGCCATCCAGACGCAGGGTGCATTGTTTGCCGGTGATGCTGCCAGAGGGCACCAACAGCGCGGGAACGGTACGCATGGGCGTGTTTTCCGGCAATAGTAGAACGGAAACTTGCGAAGCGTTGTCGCCCAGTGTGCCGGGGATGGCGTCCAGCGCGATGATTTGCAAACCGATCTCGATGTGTTCAGGATTTTCCGAAATCGCCCAGCGCACCAGACAGACGAGCCAGCCGGGGTCGGCATCCGGGCGCAGGGCGACGACATCGCCGATACGAATATGTCCGGTGGCGCCGGTGAGGTGCATGAGCGCATAGCCGTCCGGGCTTTCGTTGATCATCATCCACTGACTGAAATCCTTGCTGTCGTCCCGCGCGCCGTTTTGCTGCAAGAGTTGGCAAAAACGATTCAACCCCGCGCACAAGACCGCCCGCTGGTGATTCGCCTGGCGACGACGTGGAAAACGCCGTTTGCCGGGTGTCCCCCAGGCGGCGATCAGGCGGCGCAATACGCCCTGTCCGGTCGGTGTGTCGGCAAGTGGCGGCAGATGCAAGTCGCGGGCGCGGCTGCCCGCATTCAAGGCGTCCAGATGTTGTTGCACCAGCGCGGCGATATGGGCGCAGGAGAAATAAAAGACGTGGTATTCCGGCGGCGGCGCGCGACGGGAGAGCGCGAACAGGGAAAAATCGCGCGTCGGCTCGATCCAGAATATCGCGCTACTATCGGCGGGCGCTTCGGCAGTAAACGCAATCCGCTCGGTGAGCAGGGCGATGTAATCGGCGGCGAATTCCAGTTCTCTGGAAGCGTGTGAAGTCGGTTGCCCCGCAGCCAGCAGCAAGGCTTCACGGTAGGCGGTCAACTTGCGATGATGACCTGCGGATTCCAGCGGCGCGCGCAGACTGCGTTGGTGGGTTCTGTGCAATCGCTGCCAGATGCCCTGTTGGGCGGGCGCGGCGACCAGATAGCTGATGTAGAGATGTTGGTTCAGACAAAAGGCGACGCGCTCCAGAGACGGAAACAGGGTTTCCAGCGCCGTGTCTTCCGGCAGATTCTCCAGCAGCCATTCATACGCTGCCGCCAGTTTGTCGAGCAGTTTCTGGAGGTTATGAACTTGCTGGCGCTGACCACGATCCAGCGGAATGCGTGACCCCACGAAATTTCCAACCTGCGCTTTCAGGTACAGGCTTGAGCAGGTGAACAGCATTTCCAGCGTGTTCTGGCACGCCAGAGGGGGAAGCCCGGTTTCACGCAGACGTTTCAGTTGCGCGATCAGCTCTTCGGCGTCCAGGTCTCCTGTTCCTTGATGTTCCGCCAAAAACGCCTGAATCACACGCAACTGACCTTCGCCTGAATCGGTCGTGAAGTCCATGAAAATTTGCTCCCATCGTCATTCGTACAAAATATACAAACTGGCAAACCCGGATTATGACATGACTGACGAGCAGGGATGCGATTGGCGTCAGGGCAATCGCATGATTTTTTTGTCATTGTTTTATGCAAGGTTGAAGCGTGGGCGCGAATAGTGGGGGGAGCATCCTGCTCCCCCTGCCAACCCAACCTGGGAGCGCCGGCGTTCTCGCCGGCGGTTTTAAGATTTTTCGCGCGGAGCCAAACCCACGGGCGGTTCTCGAACCGCCCCTACCTGACGTTAAAACCGATACCGCGCCCGCACACTTCCCGTCACCCCTTCGCGTTTACCCGAGTACCCCTGCACGCCAAAATCCAGCGACCAGCCTTGTTTGTTTGCGGCGGTGGGGGTTAGGGTCAGACCTGCTTCCAGTACGCCCGTGTCGCCTTTCAATTTGGGGGCGTCCAGTTTGTAGCCGTAGATGCTGGCGTTCGCTTTGCCGTTGTATTCGTGTTCCCATGCCGCACCGAGGTACGCGGTGGTTTTGGCGGTCAGGGCGTGGTGCCATTTCGCGCCCAGTTTTGTTCTTTGCGAATCTACTGCCTTGAATTTCACCGTTTCGCCCGTTGTGAGTTTTACGGTGTCGCCGTTTTGATGGCTCCAGAGGTATTGTCCGTAGACATCCAGCTTGCTCTGTTCGGTGAGGTTTATCACATAGCCCGCGCCCACATGCGCGCTCACGTAGGTGGATTTGGCGTTGTAGGCGGCGGCTCTTCCGAAGCCGTCGTAGAGGTTGCCGCTGAAGTCGGTTTTGACTTTGCCTGATCTGATGCTGGCGTCGAGGTACAGGTTGTTGAGCTTGCTTTCACCAAAGGCGAAACGCGCCAGAATGCCCGCTCCGGTGTAGCTTGTATCTCCCTTGCCGTGTACGCTGGCGGCATTGGAAAAGCTGTTGTAGCTGTCGTAATTGCCTTCGCCGTGTTCGATGAAGGCGGCTGTGGTGAGGTTGCCTGTTTGGGTGGGCGTGGTTGCGGCGAGGCCTGCCAACAGGGTGTAGCCGTCTACGTCGATATGCGAACCTGTGTTGTGGCGCAGGGTGCTGTAGCCGATGGCGGCGAAGCCGTGTTTGTCGGATGATTGAACGGTTTGCAGGGCGGAATGGATGCCGCGCTCCGCCGCGAAATCCTGTGCCTGATTCAAGAATGCCGTGCCGCTCAAAAATCCTTCGGATAAGGCCTTGGTTTGTGGGTTGAGGTTTACGCCGGGGGGCGGCGTTACAGGTGGCGTCACAGGCGGATTAACAGGTGGAGGCGTCACTGGCGGGGTGCCGCCCGCTACGGTTGCCAGTAGTTGTTTGCCGTTGGTGGTCAGGTCAAAGTCGTAGAGCAGGCTCACGCCTTGCATTCCTGTGCCGTGGGCGATGGTGTTGGCGGGGTTGCCCGTTAAACTGTTGGCGTTGATGAGGGTGACCGTATCGCCCGCTGTCAGGGGCGAGGCGCTTCCGAGGATGCCGACGTTGACGGTGCTGTTTGTGATATTGGCTGTGCCGCCGACATTTAACAGGCTGTAGCCGTTCGTGGCGATGGTGGGCAGGTAGAAATTCAGTAGGCTGCCGATGGCGTTGAGGTTTCCGGTGATGGCTGCGCCTTGGTAGACGTTTAACCGGGCGGCGTTTGCCAGCGTCAGGTTTTTGCCGACGCGGTTGTACAGATTGAACGTTGCGGGGCTGGCGATGCTGACATTGCTGTTGGGCAATGCGCCAGAGAGGGCGAGGGTGAGGGAACCTGCGTTAATGATGGTGTTGCCGCTGTAGGTGTTGTTGCCGGTCAGGGTCAGATTGCCGTCGCCGGTTTTGGTCAGCGTACCCGTGCCGGAAAGGTTGCCGCTCACCCTGTAATCGTGACCTTGGGTGTTGGTGAAGGTCGTTGCCGCCGGAGCGACGCCGGGGGTGACGATATTGACCTGCCCGAATTCGGTATCGGTGAAAGTGACGGTATCGCCGTTGATGAAGGTGGATTCCGGTGTCCAGTTTTCTGAAGTCAGGATGTTCCAGTTGCGGTTGGTCGCGCCTGTCCAGATGAGGTCGGCGGGGGTGGTGCGGGCGGGGGGTGTCGTGGGTGGCGGTGGAGGCGGTGGCAGCGGCGCGCTGGGCAGGCTGGCGATGAGTTGGTTGGTCTCTACCGAGAGGTCGAAGGTATAAAGCAGCGTGATGCCCTGTGCCGCCATGGCGGTGGAGTGGGTGGCGGTCGTGCCGGTGAGCGTGCCTCCCGTGTCGGTGAGCGTTCCCGTCGCGTCGATGAGCACGAGGTGGTCTCCGGTGGTGAGTGGAGGACTTGATCCTTCGATGCCGACATAGATCGTGCTGTTGGTCACATCGGCGTCACCGTCAACAGCAAGCAGGGTCGCTCCGCTCGTCGTGCTGTTGGGGACGTAGAAATTCAGGGTGCCGCCGCTCGCGGAGAGGTCGCCGTCGATGTTACCGCCCTGATAGGCGTTCAGCGCGCTGTTGTTGCCATTCAAGGTGACGTTGCCCGTGACGCTGCCGCGCAGGGCGAAGGTGGCTCCGGGGATATTCGCTACCGTTACTGGGCTTTGCAGGCTGCCGATGGCGGCGAGTTCCAGCGTTCCGCCGTTGATGGTGGTCGCGCCGTTGTAGATGTTCGTGCCGCTCAAAATCAGCGTACCCGTGCCGTCTTTGGTCAGGCTGCCGTTGCCGGAAATATCGCCGGACAGGGTTTGATGCGCGGTTTGGTTGAAAATCAACGCGCCGTAGTTGGCGATGTCTCCGCCATAAACGCCGTTGCCCAACAAGCCGGTCACTTCCAGCGTCCCCTCGCTGACGGTGGTGTTGCCACTGTAGCTGTTGCCGAAGTTTGTCAGCGTCAGCTTTTCGCTCCCGGTCTTGGTCAGGCTGCCGCTGCCGCTCATGGTTCCGTCATAAGCTCCATTATTCGCCTGGGCAAACTCCACATTGGCGTTGTTGAAGATGTTGCCTTGCAGACTGGTGGTGTTGCCCTTCAGCGTTCCGTTGCCGCTGACCGTGGTGCCGCCGCTGTAGGTGTTCGCTTCGGTCAGGGTGAGGGTTCCGTTCCCGGTTTTGGTCAGTTTGCCTGTGCCGCTCATTATTCCGGCATAAGTTTCGTTAGTCGCCTGGGCAAACTCCACATTGGCGTTGTTGAAGATGTTGCCTTGCAGACTGGTGGTGTTGCCCTTCAGCGTTCCGTTGCCGCTGACCGTGGTGCCGCCGTCGTAGGTGTTCGCTCCGGTCAGTTCGAGGGTTCCGTCCCCGGTTTTGTCCAGACGTCCGTTGCCGGAAATGATGCCGCCGTAACTATTCGGGTCGCTGTTATTGACGGTGAGATTTTTGCTGCCCAAAGTGACATTGCCGCCATTTGTGCCGCCGCCGCTGAGACCTTGTATCGTCGTGCCGCTGACGGTGAGGGCGGAAATATCAAAAATCACGCCGTTCGTATTGTTGAGCGTGACGCCGGAAGAGTCGGCGATACTGCCGCTACCGAAAAGCGCCAGCGTCCCCGCGCTAATCGTGGTGCCGCCGCTGTAGTCATTTGTGTTGCTCAAAGTGAGCTTGCCCGCGCCGATTTTGCTGAAACCGCCGCTGCCGGAAAGTATGCCGCTCATGGTGGCGGTGTCGCCTCCAGCCACGATTTCAATGGCATTGCTTCCCGTGCCGAGCGTCCAGCCCTTGGCGTATGTGTTGCTGGCAAGTTGCAACGTGCCGCCTGCCAAGGTGTTGTTCGTGCCGGCGCCGATGTTGGTGTCGGAGGTGATGCTGAGGGTGCCCGCGCGGACGATGGTGTCGCCGTAATTGTTGCTTGTGCTGGAGAGGGTGAGCATTCCGTTTCCGGTCTTGGTCAGGCTGCCGCTGCCACTCATGGTTCCGGCATAAGTTTCATTAGTCGCCTGGGCAAACTCTACATTGGCGTTGTTGGTGATCGCGCCTTGCAGACTGGTGGTGTTGCCCTTTAGCGTTCCGTTGCCGCTGACCGTGGTGCCGCCGTCGTAGGTATTTGCGCCGGTCAACCACAGCGTTCCGTCGCCGGTTTTGGTCAGGCTGCCGTTGGTGCCGGAAATCACACCGGCGTAATTATTGTCCGTGCTGTTACTGACGGTGAGATTTTTGCTGCCCAACATGACATTACCGCCGCTTGCGCCGCCGCCGGTGAGACCTTGTATCGTCGTGCCGCTGACGGTGAGGGCGGAAATATCAAAAGTCGCGCCGTTCACATTGGTGAGCGTGACGCCGGAAGAGTTGGCGATGCTGCCAGTGCCGCGGAGCACCAGCCCTCCCGCGTTAATCGTGGTAACGCCGCTGTAAGTATTTGTGTTGTTCCACAACGTCAGCATGCCCGCGCCGGTTTTACTGAAACCGCCGCTGCCGGAAAGTATGCCGCTCGTGACGGTGTTGGCGGTTCCAGACACGATTTCAATGGCATTGCTTCCCGTGCCGAGCGTCCAGTTTTTGGTGTATGCGCCGGTGCCAAGTCGCAACGTGCCGCCCGCCAAGGTGTTTGTGCCACTACTGCCGCTGCCGCCGATGTTGTTGTCGGAGGCGATGCTGAGGGTGCCGCCGTTGATGGTCGTGCCGCCGCTGTAGGTGTTCGCTCCGGTTAGTTCGAGGACGCCGTTCCCGGTCTTGGTCAGGGAGCCGCCCGTGCCGCTGATCACGCCGTCGTAAATATTCTCGATGCCGTTATTGATGGTGAGCGTTTTGTCGCCCAAAGTGACATTGCCGCCGGTTGTGCCGCCGCCGATGAGACCTTGTATCGTCGTGCTGCTCGTTACGCCAGAAATATCAAAAATCGCGCCGCTCGTATTGGCGAGCGTGACGCCGGAAGAGGTGGCGATGCTGCCGCTGCCTGTGAGCGCCAGCGTCCCCGTGCTGATCTTGGTGCCGCTGGTGTAAGTGTTTATCCCGGTCAGGGTCAGCGTTGCGCTCCCCTGTTTGTCAATGCCGCCGTGGTAGCCATAAGTCGAGGCGAAGGCGCTGGAAATAATCACGCCGTTTAAGACAATGGCGTGGTCGTTATGCAACTTGACCAGCGTGCCCGTCGCGCCGTTCGGCACGGTATCCAGGGTGGTGATGTTTGCGGTGCCGATGTCGCCGAAGACGATGGTTTCAAAGCCCTGCGCCCCTGCGATGGTCGTGTCGCTGTTCAGGTTCAGTGTATTGCCGGTGAAACGATCGCTGCCGTTCTCGGTGCCGGAGCCGCCGTAGAGAGTACCGGTAATGGTGGGCTTGGTGCCGCCCGCCGCATTATTGATGGTCACGGTGTTGCCCGTGGCAATGGTGGGGTTAGAGGTGTTGCCGAAAGCATAGCCGCCGTAAACATCGCCGCCCACCGTGCCGCCGTTGATGGTTACGAAGTTTCCGTTGGCGGTGGCGGTGTTGATGCCCGGACCCCCATTAACGTGGGCATAGCCGCCGTAAACATTGCCGCCCACCGTGCCGCCGTTGATGGTTACGGTATTGTTGGTGGTGGAGATGCTGCGGTCGGTATTCCAGACGCCAAAGCCACCGGCTACGCCGTTGCTCACCGTGGCAGTGCTCGCTATGGTAACGGTGTTGTCGTTGATTCCCGTATCCATCTTCCACCCCGGCGCCCCCGGCCTGGTAGAGCCGTCCGCGTCCGTGCCGTTGCCGTAAACGCTGATGTAGAGAACATCACTTGCGGTGACTTCGCCAGTAATGGTGCGATCCGTAGCCCGAACGCCGGGCGCGAAACACAGGGCAAGGGCGAGCGCAAGGCGCGTGCGCGCAAAAACGCGCTGCGTCAGGTTACGCCGGGCAGGGGTTGTGTGTTGTGTTGTGTTGTGTTGTGTTGTGTTGTGTTGTGTTGTGTTGTGTTGTGTTGTGTTGTGTTGTGTTGTGTTGTGTTGTGTTGTGTTGTGTTGGCGGTATGACATACGATTTCCATGATAGCAAGACCTTAAAGTGGGAACAAAAGATTTTACTACAAAACATAAAACGGGGTTTGAGGACATTTTTATTCATTTGTTGTGGGGATGGGCGGGTATGGTATTCGGGGCATGGCATACCGGGGTACCGGGGCACGGCACGCCGTGCCCCTACGGGGGATGGGCGGATTGTAGGGGCACGGCGTGCCGTGCCCTGGGGCGTATCGTGCCCTTGGGCGTAGGTCGGGCATGGTTTCATATGCAGGGCGTTTGGCGATTGGTTACATGCGGCTGTCAATTTGGCGTTCGCGGGTCTATCGGCGTCATACCTCGACAAATGCGTGTGATCCTTTCTGCGTCGGTTGATGTCGGGCATGTTTCACATGCCCGACCTACAAAACTGTTCTGCCTGAATCTTTTGCCGGATTGAAAAATTCTGGAAGCGGGGGTTTTTCTCTCTCCGCTTCCAGAATGGGGGCAAGATGGTGCGCGCAGCGCGCGTCCGGGGTTTTTATAACCCTTGCGGTTTCTTGGCTTTGAAGGCGTTGAGTACGGTCAGCAGACTGGTGAGGTTGTCCGCCACACCAATCTGACCCGCTTTTTCAGCCGCGCCCGCGCCGACTGCGGTATCCAGCGCGTAGACCTGCATGACGCCCATGTTGGCGGCCGCCTGCGACAGGGTGTTTTGCTGCTGTTGCGCCGCCGTCGCGTTTTCAAACAACACACCCGTGGAATGCGCCATCGTTTGAAACAACGAGCCTACCGCTATGGCAGGCGCTTCTCCAATGACTTTTACATTGGATTGGGTGACGGCGTCGGTGACCTGGTTATTGACAGAGGTTGGATAAGCCATGAAAGTTCTCCTCTAAAAAGGCTTTTGAAAAAGAATGCGTGCAGCGTTGCATTCAAACTTACTGGAACGACTTGAGCACGGTCATCAGGCTGGTGAGGTTGTCCGCCACACCAAGCTGACCGGCTTTTTCAGCCGCCCCGGCGCCCGTTGCCGTATCCAGCGCGTAAATCTGCATGACGCCCATGTTGGCAGCCGCCAACGCCAGCGTGTTTTGTTGCTGCTGGGCAGAAACGGCGTTCTCAAACAAAACGCCCGTGGAGTGCGCCATCGTCTGGTAAAGATTGCCCAACGCCACCGCGGGCGCTTCGCCAATTACCTTGACATTGGATTGTGTGACAGCATCCGTCACCTGATCATTCACTGCGGTTGGAAAAGCCATAATATCGACTCCTTGTGGTTAATGCGTAACACCATGTCACGCTATTGAAATGAACGTTTGGGAGCGAGGTTTGTGAAATTTATTGGAGAAGCGAGATGGATGTTATTTGTGACGGGTATTCGGGTGGGGTGCGTCGGGGGATGGAAAAGCTTACCCCTCTCCCCAGCCCTCTCCCACAAGGGGAGAGGGAGTAAAGCCGTGCCCCTACGGGGGATGGGCGGATCGTAGGGGCACGGCGTGCCGTGCCCTGGGGCGGCAAGATGCATGAAATCAACAAACCGCAACGCATCCGCGCCGGGAGCGCCGGCGTCCCCGCCGGCGGTTTTGGCTCTACGCGGAAAATCTTAAAATCGCCGGCGAGGACGCCGGCGCTCCCAGGTGGACGGCGACTCCCCGCCTCGCCCAACGTCGGGCATAAAAACCATGCTCGACCTACATGGAGGCAAAGCCTCCTCTGATTACTGTCACCTGATGCCTGATGTCGGGCACATAAACCGTGCCCGACCTACATGGTTGCAACGGCGTCCCGTCGGCGGTTTTAAGATTTCCCACGCGGAACCAACCCCGCCTTTGGCACCGCTGGCGCTCCCGGATCAGTCTGTTGTCTGCGCTGAATTTGCGGCGTGTAATGCGTTTTCGAGTTGCTGCCGTAGTGCGCCAAAATCGCGCTCGAAGCATTTTCCCACTTCCTTTTGCACGAGATTTGCCAGCGCGTCGGCAATCTGCGCGATGACCAACTGGATGTCTGTGTAAGGGGCAGAGGGCAGGTTTGCGGGGCGCAGTTCGGCGAGTGAAGACGCGGCTTGCACGGTTTTACGAATTTGCTGGCAGGCTGTTTCGGCGGCGGCGTTTCTTGCTTGCGAAAGCTGTTCGGCATGAATCTGGGCTTGCTCATGCCGCGCTGACTGTGCATGCGCCCAGGTCTCGATCAACTTTTGGGTTTCTTCCGGCGTCAGAGGTCGCTGGAGATAGTTTTCGGCAAACTTGAACAGGAATAAAACAAGAAAATCTTCCGGAAGGGTCATGTTGTCACCTGTTGATGTTAGATGGATTAAGCGGGCGGAGGCTCGATATTATCAGCTCCGTTTAGCTTTGACCAGAACAACAGATTGGGGGGATTTGAATCCCTGGAATTGTTTGATTCTGTATTTGTTGCCAACGGGTAATTCAGGGCGAGGGGGATCTTCGATGGTTAATTTCCAATACTCTATGGATATTGAGCGGAAGAATTCGACGAGATTTTTGATAAGGTCTGTGGAAATTATCCCTCCCGACACATCTGCCAATTGGTACGCCAGCATCAATGCCATGCGCGCGGACTCCACCTCAACATCGGAATGTTCTACGCCCTGACCATCTGCGCCAAAAATGTAGGAGCGCCAGTTGACAACGAGTGCGAGCAAAAGGAAGCGAAGGTGTTTGAGTTTATCATCTGGATTATCAACATCCGTCTTCCAATAAACACTTAAAAATGTTTGTGCCGCAACTCTGGTTGTGCCAATCAGCCCCAATTTTTTATAATCGTCATCATTAAAATGGTTTTCAGTAACCAGAGCGCGCTGTTCTTCATTCAATCGGTCAACGCCCATGTAGGCCACCCTATTCGTTGCCTTTTCGAGAATATCAGTGTCAATCTGTCCGTTCAAATGCCGGAATCCGGAATTGAGGCGGTAGATTTGCGCGGAATCGAAAAGACCAGAGGCGCCGGTGATGAAGTTGCTGCCCAGATTGGTATCGAAATACAGCGCGGGGAATTTGCTGGTCACGTAATTCCGACCATAATATGCGTGCCCGATTCTGAAGGAATAGGGCGTTTTTGAATCATGCGGGATTGAATCGCAGAGCGATTTATAATAACTTTTGTTATCGCTTGCTGTTTTTTCCAATTGCGTGCAAAGATGGGCAATGTTGGTTTTTGCATTAAACGCCACCAGGTCTTGCGACAACGGGCTGCAAATATCGAAACGACGAAGTTGCAGCCCCATGAAATTCACGCTGTTCAGATAGAATAGCTCATCGAACAGACTGGATACTTCAAGGTAGTCTTTACCCTCTTTACCAAGATTAATCCTCTCACGTTTTCTTGCCCCTTGGCGAGACACAGTATTTTTATAGCATTTTTTGGCATATGCCGCCAAAAAATTACTGAATGTTCGTATTTCAGGGGCGGATGCGTGAGCCAGATAGTCACCGCTTAAGGAACGGTTTTCGCCAGAAACACCACTGCCTTCGCCGCAGTGAATGTGGATGATGATTTTTTTACAGGGCTTGTCATTTGTACCAGCATAACTTGCAAAAACATTTCTATGCTCGTCAAGAAATTCGAAAAATTCTTTATACAAACCCGTTTTGACTTCTGACGATAGAAGGTCAATCCCAACAAGATTTTTGTATTTTGCTGCCCGGTATTCTGGAGATTTGAATTCGAACAAAGGGAGAATTTCATTCAGTTGTTGTCTAAATTTATCCTTGTCGGAATACACATGCGGGGAATGCGCCAGTAGCTTGTAAGAGGTCTTCATTTCTTCATTGAATGTATCAAAGCGTTCGTTTAGACCTTTCTTCGCTATGGCGTTCACGCTGACAGCAATTTGAGCGTATTTAATGCCTGACGCATAGAGGTAGCACAGGGTTGTCCAGTTGAAAGCATCCGGGAACTTATCAAGAACATCCCGCGCCCAGTATGCGTCATCAAAGGGCGTGTATTTGTTGGCAGTAAAAATTTTTCGGTTAAAATAGGTGATGATGTGTTCGTTTTTCGTAATTTTAAGGGGGGAATTTTTTGCGTTCAATAGCGTCAAAGCAACATCGTAGATGCCTGGTTTATTGATCTCGTAATCTGTGCATAACCCTATATTTTGCAGCAGCAGGCAGCAGGCGATATAAATGTTTTCTGCCGCGCATTCGCCGCGTTGGTAATCACCCATTTCTTTGGTATCGAGCGGATTGTTCTTGATGATGTTTTCCAAAACCAGACCAAATAACTTGTAGTGCGCCTCTATTTTTGCGTCTGTTATTGATAATTTATTTTCCTTGTTTATTACCCTGGCGATCATTTCAATGATGGAAAGTTCATACTCATTCATAATGGTCAGATCATCTTTATGAAATGCGTCTCCATGCCATTTAATTTCACTCTCCAGCGGCAAAATACCGGAAAAGTGGCTATGAAAATCAAAGGGGTAGGATTTAATCTCTACCGGGGTGGTGGAAAGTTCAAATTTTGACATTTTGACGCTCCTTGAAAAAATGGAAAAATTGCCTAGGCATTGAATGATTTATGCCTTGTTTTTATTGCCCAGCAAGTCGCTGTAGCTTTCGATGCTGTGGTTGATTTTTTCGATGGCGAAACTGGCGGATTCGGCTTCCATTGCGCCTGACGCGGCGGCTACGGCAGCGGCGGAACCCAGCAGCAGATCGGTGACGAGCGCGCCCAGTGCGTCCTCGCCCGCCTGAACGATGTTTTGTTTGGCGATGTTTTCGGTCATTTGTTTGAGCAACACGGCTTTGCTGGCCAATGCCAGTTTGCTGACCCCATCAAAATAGTTCGCCGCCGACTGCGCGAGCAGACCGGACGCCTGACCGATCATCATGTCGGGGGGCACGGCAATCTGTTCATTGGCATGAGCGGCGGTTTCGGCGTTGGAAAACTGCACGGCTTCAACAATCTGACGGTTGAGCGCGCTGGTTTCCGGCGTCTGCGCCTCACGCGCCGCAATCCGGTTTTCACGGGCGATTTTGAGGGGCGATGAAAACGCGGGTTTTTCCACCGTCGCCGCCGATGCGGATGTACCGCCTGACGCTCTGCCTTTGTCTTTGCCAAAATTAAGAAACCCGAACATGAGGTGTGCTCCTTTTGAGGTTCATTTAAACGCTTTTCTCACCAATTGCCATGATGAGCGCGACCGCCTTGGAAACTACGGCAGTGGAAATCTGGTTGAGCGATTGCTGACTGTGTACGGCGTTTTGCAGCGCCAGCCCTGTGGCATGACTGGCGACCTGATACAACGCCGCAATCGCCTGCGCGGGCGCTTCGGCAATGACCTTGACATTGGTCTGGGTGACGGAATCGGTGATTTGCGCGTTGACTGCCGTGGAATCTGCCATGACTTTTCTCCTTGATACGGAATGGTTTGTGGTTGGGTCTTACTGAAAGGAACGCGCGACTTCTGTTTTTGTGAACTTTATGTGGATGCGGGTTGCAGCAAATGGCGCAATTTCTCGCGGAGCAACTGGACGCGTTTGCGCGCCAGCGCGTTGCTGATGCCCAGACTGGCCGCGATTTCTTCATATGAAGCATCCTCAATGAACGCCAGTGTAAAAAGCTGTTGTTGCGTTTGCGGCAGGCGGGAGAGCAGCCGCGCAAGTTGTGCCAGAGTTCTCTTGTGGCACAGGCTTTCCAGTGGGGATTGCGGCGCGGCGAACTGTTCAATCTCTTCGGCCGCTTCGTGGTCGAAGATGCGGGTTTCCCGCTGTTCCTGCCGCAGACTGTCGATATGGGTGTGTTGCAAGACCAGAAACAGAAACCCTTCCGGATTATGGATACGCCCCGCCGCGCGACGCAGCAGTTGCAACGCCTTGATGGCGGCGCTGGAGAGCAAATCTTCCGCCCTCGCGTCATCGCCCTTGGCGAGATACCGCGCCCGCCGCCGCAGTTTGGCATGGACGGCATTCCAGCTTGCGGTGAAGCATGTGTCGACTGCTTCCGCTCCTTCTTCCGCTTCCTGCTTTTTCATGCGATTCGCTCCATGTCGATGACAAGAAGCGAGTCTGAAAAAATCACGCGCGCGCGTCTGTTCCCTGGGGAACAATGCAGTGCAAGCGCATGATTTGGCGGAAGGAGTCAGGTAGGGCGAGATCGTGGATGCCGCCCAACCCTATGACGCGGGTGGTGACAGCGCGGGCAGTTGCGCTGTGCGGCGAATTTGCGCTAAATCGTCAATCAGGAGATGGTTACGATGAATACGCACCACGCCCTGACGTTTCCATTTTTGCAGGTAGCCGTTCAGTTTGGGGCGGCTGGCGTTAATCATCGAGGCGAGCAAGCCCTGATGGGCAGGCAGGCGGACATGGGGTATTGGCGCATCGGATTGTTGCAGATTCGCCAGTACATGCCGCGCCAGCCGGACTTCCAGCGAATAAAGACACATCGTTTCAATGAAGGCGACATACGCTTCCAGTTGTATCTTGAGAACTGTGAGCAGACGCTCATGAAATGTCTGTTCTTTCAGCAAAGGTCGAAAATGCTCGTGCGACAGAAGAAGTACACGCGTCATGCCGGAAGCGCGCGCCGTTTCGTAGCGCGGTGTTTGACTGAGCAGAGCGGGTATGCCAATGACCTGATTTGAGGCGCTGTGCCCGATAATCAGTTCATGTCCATCAGAATTGGAGAGTACGTGATGGATGTCGCCATCGGCAATGATGCCAATAAAATGACTGGGGTCGTTTTGCAGAAACAGGCATTCCTTGTCGCGCAACTGACGCACAGTTGCATGGCGGGCAACGTACTGAATCAGGTGTTCTGGAAGGTCGCGCAGCAACGGCGTTTGTTTTAGCCAGGATTCAGATCTGCAAGAACCCGTATTCACTTCAATCATATCCGTGACTCCCCCATTTATTTTGTGGTGAATTGTTTCTCTTTGCGTGCGTGCAATGAGCGCGAGCAGTGCAATCGAACCCCATTTTTGCGAGCCTGTCGAGCATGTGCGGGTGGGCTGCGATTACGTCGAATCCTGGCAACCGCAGGCGATGAGCGTCACTGCCCTGCAAAAAACGCAGGCAATCGCCAAAGCCGTTACAGGAAATCCCTGCGGGGAAAGTCAAGCCTGTTCCTGGGTAAATCGGGCAGATCATCGTAGGGGCAATACCATTAAGTTAGCAATAATAACCCACAAAATCAATAATTTACGGTATAATTAGTTCTGTAAAGCCATCACTGAAAGCCAATCATGACCCTGCAATGTCAACGCCATATTTGAGTCCATCGGAGCCTATGTGCGTTCTGAATCTTTCGCCATCCGCGCCAGGGCGAAAGAAACCGCATTTACCCGTAAACGTAAATTGCCGCTGGCGCATTTGACCGCTTTTCTGCTCAACGCCCCGCGTGCGGGTTTGCAAACCGAACTGGATGCTTTTTTCGATCACGCCTTGAAGCAGGATGAGATTCATCCGCCCACCAAAAGCGCCGTCTGCCAAGCCAGAAAACTGCTGCGTCCCGAAGCCCTGCGTGACTTGCTCGGCTACAGCGCCAGATGCTTTACAGAGCAGAGCGACATCCCGCTCTGGCATGGTCGCCGTGTCGTGGCGCTGGATGGTACGACCTTGCGTGTGCCCGATGTCCCTGAATGCGTAGCCTACTTTGGCGGGATGCATACCTCTTGCGGCAAGTTTCGCCCTCTGGCGCGTGCCTCAGCCCTTCTGGATGTCGCGCGGGGCGCCTTTGTAGATGCCACGATTGGCGGATACGCTCAGGAAGAACGAAGTCTGGCGGAAGCTCATCTGGATAAACTCAATCCTGATGATCTGCTGGTGATGGATCGTGGCTATCCTTCACGCAAGCTGTTTCAGCAGCTGTGTGATCGCAAGATAGCCTTTTGCGCCCGCATCAATTCAAGCTGGTCGCAGGTCAGGCAATTTACAGAAAACCATCAAGAGGATGTTCAAGTCGATCTGGGCGCCTCCAGACATCCGCTCCCGTTGCGCCTGGTTCGTGTCGACTTGGCCAA
The DNA here is from genome assembly GCA_025997095.1 of Betaproteobacteria bacterium. Classification (GTDB taxonomy): domain Bacteria; phylum Pseudomonadota; class Gammaproteobacteria; order Burkholderiales; family Rhodocyclaceae; genus Azovibrio. Next base: position 15,603 of record BNUD01000034.1, read on the forward strand.
TGGAGCGTTTCTTGTGCTGGTGACAAATATTCTGGATGCCGCGCATACGCCCAATGACTTTGCCGGTCTTTACCGCAGCCGCTGGCGAATTGAAGAAGCATTCAAGCGCATCAAGGCGCGTTTGCAGGTTGAGAACTGGAGCGGCATCCTGCCGTATGCGGTGGAGCAGGACTTTTATGCCACCTTGACGCGAGCCAACTGCGCTGCGGCGCTGGCTTTGGCAGTGCGCCCCGAAGAAGCGTGTATCCATGCGCCAGAAGCAGATAAAAAGGGATGGCGGCGCCGACTTAATCGAACCCTGGTCATGAAGAGTCTGCGCCATTACCTGCCCCGTCTGTTACTCGACCTGAACCTGAGTGAGATACTGCTCCGCCTCATCGAACGTCTGCGAGCGCCTTCCGCCATCGAGCGAACCCGACCGGGACGAACTGCGCCAAGGAAAAAGGGCGTTCGCATTGCAGGGTATCATCCGGCATATAAGGGGGCTTAACTTAATGGTATTGATCGTAGGGGCGGTTCGCAAATCGCCCTTGCATGTGCCTGACACCAGATAGCCTTGCATTGCTTCCCTTGCAAAAATATTGTAGAACCTGAAAATTTTGCACATTTTCGTTGTGCACACTGAGGAGCTACATTGATGCGTATCGTGATCGACATGCAGGGCGCGCAGGCCGCAAACAGGTTTCGGGGGATTGGGCGTTATACGCTCGGATGGACTGAGGGAGTCATCCGTCATCGCGGCGGGCATGAAATTTTTCTGGCGTTGAATGGTCATTTTCCTGACAGCATCGAAGCGATCCGCGCCGCTTTTGATGGCTTGCTCCCCCAGGAAAATATACGGGTATGGGATGCGCCCGCTCAGGTTGCGGCGGTTTCCCCGGACAATGAAATCAGACGCCAGACTGCGGAGCTGGTTCGGGAGGCTTTTCTGGCGAGTTTGCAGCCGGATGTCATTCATATCACCAGTTTGTTCGAGGGCTATGGCGATGATGCTGTGACCAGCATTGCCCGGTTTGATTCGGTGTCTCCTGTCAGCGTCACTTTGTACGATCTCATCCCGCTGCTTAACCCGAAGCTCTACCTTCTGCCGAATCCTGACTATGCCGGGTATTACGGGCGCAAAATCGGGTTTTTGAAAAAATCGGCGCTGCTGCTGGCGATTTCTGAATCTTCCCGTCAGGAGGGCTTGCAGCATCTTGGCGTGGATGCGCAAGCTGTAGTGAATGTTTCAACCGCGATCGGCGCTGAATTTCAACCGACTGCCGTTGATGACGCGACGGCGGATGCCTTGCGCGAGAAATTTGGCCTGACTCGCCCTTTCGTGCTCTACACGGGCGGCGCCGATCAGCGCAAGAATCTGACAGGTCTCATTGAAGCTTATGCGGCGTTGCCGAAAGACCTGCGCCAAGGGCACCAGTTGGTGTTCGTTTGCAAAATGAATGACGGGTTGATCGACGAACTCAAACAGATCGCGCGTAAGCAGGGGATGGGCGCGGATGAGCTTTGTTTTACCGGCTATGTCAGCGATGAAGCGCTGATCCTGTTCTACCGCTTGTGCCGGTTATTTGTGTTTCCATCCTGGCACGAGGGCTTTGGCCTGCCCGCTCTGGAAGCGATGGCGTGCGGCGCGCCGGTGATTGGCGCAAACACCAGCAGCCTGCCGGAAGTGATCGGCGAGGAGCGCGCGCTGTTCGATCCATTCGATGTGCAATCCATTTGCAATAAAATGACGGAAGCATTGCGTGATGAGGATTTTCGCAAACGCTTGCGCGCGCATGGGTTACAACAAGCCGGATTGTTCTCGTGGGACGAAACCGCCCGGCGTTCAATTGCGGCGTGGGAAAAGCTTTTTCACACAACACATCCGTAATTTGATTGTTCAGGACTATGCGAAATTTATACGAAATTGCGCGTGAAATTGCGCGCCAAACCCCCGCCCCCTTCCTGCCCACCCAACGTCGGGCATAAAAAACATGCCCGACCTACATGGCTTTTGACGACAATCCCCGCAGGTCGGGCACGGAACGTACCCGACATCAGCCCAGATAAATCCCCCCCTTCCTTTCCTATATGAACTTCTGTACAATCGCGTTCCTATATGAAAAAGCACATCCTTTCCGTCCAGTTGCAGGTGAGTGAAGAAGAGCGCGCGCGGCTTGTTGCCTTGCAGCAGGCTTTTTCTGAAATCTGCAACGCGCTGGTGCCGGTGGTGTGGCAAACCCGTTGCTGGAATCGGGTCGGCTTGCATCACATGGCCTACCACGCGCTGCGGAATCGTTTTCCGCGCATGGGGTCGCAGATGGTTTGTAACGCGATTTATTCGGTTTCGCGCGCTTACCGGATCGTTCCGAAAGTGGCGGACAAGCCTTTGCCTTTTCTCAAGTTTTTGCCAGGCGCTCCGGTGTTTTTCGACCGCCATACCGTGAGCATTAAAGATCATCAGATTTCGATGTACACGCTGGATGGTCGCATCCGTTTCGGGTTCGCTTTGCCGAAAGAGGTGTTGGAGGTTTTTGAGCAGGAGCGTTTGCGCGAAATTGTGTTGCATCGTCGGAATGAAACGTTTTCCCTCTCTTTTTGTATGCAGGAAGGCAAGGGGGCTGGCAAGGCGGCGCCCGGCGAGTTACCTGAATATCTTGTGTTATTACCCGAAGCGCCCGCTATGCCCGATATGGCGGTCGGCGCTTCTTTTGACGTGCCTTCGGCACAATTAACCGAGCCTCTGGAGGCATAAGCGGCAATGAGCGACAAAAAAGTTTCAGAAGTCAGAAACGCTTTGTGGGAACAAAAACCCTTTTTCAAGCGCGCGATTACGTTTAGCGTGGTGATTGGCGCCTTGATGCTGGCACCTTCCTTCTACATGCTGGAGGTCTATGACAGAGTGGTGAACAGCCGGAGCATGATGACCCTGGCGATGCTGACGCTGTTGCTGGCGCTGGTTTATTTTGTGCTGGAATTTCTGCAATGGGCGCGCATGGGCACTTTGCGGCGGGCGGCGGAACATTTCGACAGCAAATTGGGGGCGCGCGTCTATGAGGCGGTGTTTTGCGCCAATCTTGCGGGGTTGCGCGATCTGGGTCTGCGCGGACTCAGGGATTTCAACAGTGTGCGGGATTTTATGGCCAGCGCTTCGACGGCGGCGCTTCTGGATATTCCCATGGCGTTGCTCCTCGTTGGCGTTATTTTCTGGATTGATACGACGCTGGGTTGGTTCAGCCTGGTGAGCGCCTGCATTCAGGCGGTGATCGCCGCCTTGAACAAAAATGCTTCAGCGCCGCCGCTCGCCAAGGCGAACGGGGCGAGCGCGGAGGCGCAAAATTTTGTGCAGACCGCCCTTAAAAACGGCGAGGTGGTGCAGGCGATGGGGATGGCGGAGGGACTGCGCGGGCGTTGGCTGAAAATGCAGGAAAAATTGCTCATCCATCAGGCGGAGGCGTCTGACCGTGGTTCGGTTTACAGCACCTTTTCCAAATATGTGCAGCTTGTTTCCAGCTCCTTGATGCTGGGGTTGGGGAGTTGGCTTGTGCTGATGGGGGTTTTTGCCGGTAGCACGGGGTTGGTGTTGATGGCTTCGATCATCGCCGGTCGCGCGCTGGCGCCGCTGGTGCAGGTGATTTCCGGCTGGCGCAATGTGGCCAATATGCAGGAGGCCATGCAGCGTCTTGAAACCCTGCTCGCCAAAATCCCCCCCCGTATTCCGGGCTTGCCGCTGCCGCCGCCCACCGGGGTGTTACAGGTGGAACGGGTGAGCGCGGTTGCGCCGGGCAGCGATACGATCCTTGTGAGCAACATTTCTTTTGCGGTGCCGGCGGGCAGGCTGCTCGCCGTGGTCGGGCCTTCGGCTTCGGGTAAAACCAGCCTCGCGCATTTGCTGACGGGGATCTGGCCTTGCGTGAGTGGCAAGGTGCGTCTGGACGGAGTGGATATTTTTGCCTGGAACAAGATGGAGCTTGGCCCGCATATGGGTTATCTGCCGCAGAATGTGGGCTTGTTCGAGGGCACAATCGCGGAAAATGTCGCCCGGTTCAGCGCGCCCGATCAGGAGAAGGTTGAGGCGGTGACCAGATTGGTCGGTCTGCACGATTTCGTGCTTTCGCTGCCGGATGGCTATGACACCAATGTGGGCACGGAGGGCGCGGTGCTTTCCGGCGGTACGCGCCAGCGCATCGGGCTTGCCCGCGCGCTTTATGGCAATCCCCGTTTTGTCGTACTCGATGAACCGAATTCCAGCCTGGATGAGGCTGGCGAAGCCATGCTCATGGGGGTTCTGCAAGTCCTCAAGAAGACCGGAACGACGGTGGTGGTCATTACGCACCGGACGAATCTTCTGGCGATTGCCGATTTGATGCTGGTGCTCGTGAATGGCGAATCCAAGCTGTTTGGCCCCGCCAAAGAGGTGCTGGAGGCCATGAAAAATCAGGCGCAGCAGGTTCAGCAGGCGCAACAGGCTGCCTCCGCGCCGTCCCCGGCGCCTGGCGCGGCACCTCCAGCCGCTTCGGCAGTGCAGACGGCTTCAGTAACGCCGATTAAACCCGCCGCCGCGCCCGGAAATACACTCGCCATTCGCTCGTAAGCAGGACATCAGCGCTCATGATTCATCTATTAACCCGGCAATCAAATACGCCATATGCCGATTTGTAGGGGCACGGCGCGCCGTGCCCCTACAGACGGTGCCGTACCCGTGCAGACGGTGTGCCGTACCCCTACAGGTCAAGGAAATCCAGACAAATGAACTTTTTTCAACAGTTTCTGCAAAAGCGTTTGCAACCGAAGTTGCAGGCGCTCCGCGATTTTTCAGAACGGAGCGAATTGAGCCGTTTTCTGCTGTCGTTCAAGCGGGAATTCGCTTATGCCTTCTGGTTTACGGCGCTCATCAATGTCTTGATGCTCACGCCGACGCTCTACATGTTGCAAATTTTTGACCGCGTGTTGGTCAGTCAGAGCGAATTTACGCTGTATGCGGTGACGCTGATGCTTTTGTTCTTTTTGGGCATCATGAGTTTTTCGGAGTGGGTGCGGGCGCGTTTGCTGGTGCGCCTGGGCGTCAAGCTCGACATGCGCCTGAATGAGCGCGTGTTTAACACGGCGTTCATCATGCAAAACGAGGGGCGCGACAAGGAAGCGGCGCAACTTTTCAGCGACCTCTCACGGGTGCGCCAGTTCCTGACCGGAGCCGGACTTTTTGCCATTCTGGACGCGCCGTGGACGCCCATTTATATTCTTGTCCTGTCTCTGCTGCATCCCTTTCTGGGCATACTGTCGGTCATCTTTTGTCTGGTATTGGCCGCGGTCGCCTATATTTCCGGGCTGGTCATGAAAACGCCGCTGGAAGAATCCGGCGAAGCGGCGCGCAAGGAATCCGCGTATCTGGACAGCAAATTGCGCCATGCCAGCGTGGTGGAATCCATGGGGATGATGGGCAATATGCGGGGTACCTGGTTGAATCATCACAAAGAATCCATGACGCGGAGTCGTCGGGGGCTGGATGCTCAAACGCGGATGCAGTCCATCACCCGTTTTGTGCGCATGTTCCAGAATTCGCTGTGTCTGGGCGCGGGCGCGTTTCTCGTCATTTTGGGCAAAATTTCACCCGGCGCGATGATCGCTTCCAACGCCTTGATGAATCGCGCCACGCACCCGGTCGACGCCTTGATGAATGCCTGGAAAGATTTGCTGGCGGCGAAAAAATCCTATCTGGCGCTGGAAAAAGCGCTGGAAGATCATCCGCACTATGAGCCTGCTTCGATAGTCGGCGAAACGGTCGGGGCGGCGCTCACGCTCCATCAGGTGCGCGCGACGGCGGAACATCGTCAGACGCCGATTCTGGAGGGGATTTCATTCAACCTTCCGGCGGGCGCGGCGCTGGGCATCATCGGGCCTTCGGGTTCCGGTAAATCCACGCTGGCACGAGTCATTCTCGGCATCTGGCCGCAGACAGAGGGTGAGGTGCGGTACGACGATATGCCCATCCGGGATCAGGATCGCGTCGCCATCGGCGCCGAACTGGGCTATTTGCCGCAGGATGTGGAACTCTTTGGCGGCTCCATCGCCGAAAATATTGCCCGCTTTGGCGCGCCTGACCCCGAAAAGATTATTGCCGCCTGTCAGGCAGCGGGCGTACATGAGATGATTTTGCGTTTCACCAAAGGCTATGACACCGAAATTGGCGAGGCGGGACGCATTCTTTCCGGCGGGCAGCGTCAGCGTATCGGTCTGGCGCGCGCGCTCTACGGGAACCCCCGCCTGGTCGTGCTCGATGAACCCAACGCCAACCTCGATGACGCGGGTGAACACGCCCTTCTCAACGCTGTGCTGGCTTTGAAAGCGCGGGGAACCACCCTGGTTCTGATCAGCCATCGCCCACAAATCATGTCGGCGATGGATTTCGTGCTGGTGGTCGAAAATGGCAAGGTAGCCCAGTTCGGAAAACCCAAATTCGCAGACGAAAAAAATCCCGCAACGCCGAAAACCGGCAATCCGCGCCCGGTCGCGCTCGCCCCCGTTCCGGCTTGAAACACACACATCTTCACGAGGAAATTATCCATGTCATTTCGCACAAAGCTAGAGCGCATCATTCACCCCCTTGTCGAATATCTGAAACCGGTTGCCATTACAGAGACGGCGGACGAGAACGCGAACAAGGCGCTTCCCACCGATACGCGCTCCCCGGCACGTCTGGGTTTCTGGGTGCTGGGCGTAGGATTCGGCGGATTTTTGCTCTGGGCGGCGTTCGCCCCGCTCGATGAAGGCGTGCCGACTTCCGGCATGGTGACGATTGAGACCAAGCGCAAGGCGGTGCAACACCTCTCCGGCGGCATCATCAAGACCGTGCATGTCAAGGAAGGGCAATTCGTGCACGAAGGCGAGCCGCTGATTGAAATCGACGCCGCCGTGACCCAGGCTAATTTTGAAGGCTCGCGTCTGCGGTACTACACGCTGCGCGCCACGCAAGACCGCCTCACCGCCGAACAAAGCGGGCAAAAAGCAATCGTCTTTCACCCCGACCTGCTCAAGGTTCGGGATACAGACGCGCTGGTGGCCAACATGCTCAATAATCAGGAAAGGCTTTTTATTTCCCGTCGCATGTCGCTGGAAGCCGAGGTTCACGCCATGCAGGAGTCCATCAGCGGTTACAAAGCGGCGATTGCCGGTTATCAGGGGCTTCTGGAGGCGCGGCGCTCGCAACTGAGCCTGTTGAAGGAGGAATCCGATGGCTTGCGCGAACTGGTTGCCGAAGGCTACGCCCCCAAAAATGATCTGCTGGCGCTGGAACGCCAAAAGGCGGAAACCCTGGGGTCGATTGCCGACCTGCAAGGCAATATCGAACGCTCGCATCGCGGCGTGTCCGAAGGACAACTGCGGATCACCCAGCGTCAGCAGGATTTCAGAAAAGAAATCGATACGCAACTGGCGGAGGTCGACAGTCAGGCGCAGGCCGAGCAGGAACGCTTTGAATCTTTCAAAAATGATCTGGCGCGCACGGTACTGCGCGCGCCCAGCGACGGTCAGGTCGTCGGCTTTATTGCTCAGACGATAGGCGGCGTGATTGCTCCGGGGCAAAAAATCATGGACATCGTGCCGCAAAACGAAGCCCTGCTCCTCGAAACCCAGGTGCCGCCGCATCTCATTGACCGCGTGCAACCCGGACGCGAAGCCGATGTGCGTTTTTCCGCCTTTGCCCACAGCCCGCAACTCGTGGTGCCGGGTCGTGTCGAATCCATCTCCGCTGACCTGCTCACCCACGAGCAATCCGGGATCAGCTACTATCTGGCGCGGGTTTCCGTGACCCCGGAAGGGATGGAGATTCTGGGGAACCGCCATATGCAGGCCGGTATGCCGGCAGAAGTGATCATCATCACCGGCAGACGCTCCATGCTCACCTACCTCCTGCGCCCGCTCTTAAAGCGTCTTGCCGTTTCCATGAAGGAAGAATGACATGAAACGAAATGCCACCAAGAAATTAGCGACAGGCCAAGAGGCCTGTCGGTCTAACGTGTTTTGGAAGGGGTTTCTCTTCCCTCCCAAAACGGTCGCCGAAACCCCGGCGGTAGGGGCACGGCGCACCGTGCCCCTACCGGATGGCGGGTTTTTTCCCCGTAGGGGCATGGCGCGCCGTGCCCCTACGGGCGGGGTTTCAACCGAAGTTGGTTTTACGATGAAAAATTCAATGCGCTCCCGAACGCTCGGCGCGCTCTTTGCGATTTGCGCCCTGTCGTCCGCCCACGCGGACGATTTAAGCCAGCTTTACCATGAGGCGATATTGGCGGACGCCAACTTTCTCGTCACCCAGGCCGACGTAGCCGCGCAACGGGAAGCTCTGCCACAAGCGCGCTCACAACTGCTGCCGAATCTTTCTTTTAACGGCTCGAAAAGCCGTAACGATACGAATCAGGAAAGTCAGGGATTGCTTGGTCCCGTCAAAAATCAATACGAGTACGATAGCCACAACTATGTGCTTTCCCTGCGTCAGGCCTTGTTCCGGCCTGCCGCCGTCGCTTCCTACCTGCAATCACTCGCACAGGTGGAGAGCGCGGACGCCATTCTGGAATGGGCGGTGCAGGATGTCGCGGTGCGTGTGGGGAGCGCCTACTTCGATGTCTTGAGCGCGCAGTCGGATCTGGACGTCAACAAGGCGCAGCAGGATGCCTATGCCGCCCAACTGTCCTACACCGAAAAAGCGTTCACCGCCGGCGCCGGTACGCGCACCGACATTGACGAAGCCCGTTCGCGTCTTGACCTTGCCAAAGCGCAGGCACTCGAACTTCAATATCGGCTTGAATATGTGCAGGACACGCTGAAAACGCTGGTCAATCGCCCCCTGACGCCGCTGGCTGCGCTTGATCCTCAACGGCTCGAACTGGCACGTCCCGACCCTGAGCGTCTGGAAGACTGGATTCTGGAAGCGGAAACGGTCAATCCCAAGTTGAAATCATTGCGCGCCAACGTGGAAGTGGCGGAAAAAGAAATCTGGAAAGCCAATTCCGGGCACTTGCCGACCGTCGATGTGTTCGCGCAACGCTCAAAGAGCGAAAGCGAAAACAACAATACCATCGGCTCCAAATACGACACGAAAATGGTGGGCGTACAGGTTGTGATCCCGATTTTTTCAGGCGGTTACGTCAATTCCGCCGTGCGTCAGTCCTACGCCAATCTGGAAAAACAGCGCCAGCAGCTTGAAGCCACGCGCCGCGCCACCACGCTGGAAGTTCGCAAACAATTCGACGCCGCCACCCAGGGCGTGCAATGGGTCAAGGCGTATGAGCAAGCCGTCAAATCTGCCGAACAAACCCTGTTTTCTACCAAAAAGGGCTTTCAGGCGGGTAAGCGTAACAACCTTGATATTTTGAACGCCGAACAGAATCTTGCCGCCGCCCGCAGGGATTTGAATCGGGGACGCTTCCAATACGTTCTGGCGCGCTTGCAACTCCTCGCACTCGTAGGTCGTCTGGACGATACGGAAATGACCCGGTTTAACAACTGGCTCGCCAAATCCGGACGCTAACGCCTGATAATGGTGCACCTACCCGGATGTTGAGCAATTGTCGGGCACACCAACGGCGTTCCCGACGATTGACTTGACAGTGAACATCGCGCGTATGCAATATCGGCTGATGCGCCAAAATACGAAGTCAGTTTCATCAACGGGTACGACTACCCCCGGCAGAACACACAGCCAGTTTGGCAACGGCTTTTTGAGTCATGAGGGTTGCTTCCGTTGGTGCGCCATCAATGCAACAAGGACTGAATTTTCGCTCTGGAGAGACTGGTGTATCTCATGATTTCATCGATGGTACGACTATCCTCAAGGAGCTTCCGGGCAAAAGCCAGGCGTTCCTCTATTCGACCTTGCTCAATGCCTTTCTCAATGCCTTTCTCCTCCGCTGCCCGCTCGCGGGCGAAAATATCCCGTTGCAGTTTTTCCCGCGACTCGGCGAGCAGCCGCGTCCGTTCGTCTTCAGAGAGTACAGCCAGCTTGGCAATGGTTTTTTGAGTCATGAGGGTTTCTTCCGCTGGTGCGCCATCAATGCAGCAAGGACTGAATTTCCGCTCTGGAGATGCCCGTATATTCGATGATTTCCTCAATCGAGTGGTTGCGGTTAAGGAGCTTCCGGGCAAAAGCCAGGCGTTCCTCTGCCCTGCCTTTCTCCTCCGCTGCCCGCTCGCGGGCGAAAATATCCCGTTGCAGTTTTTCCCGCGACTCGGCGAGCAGTCGCGTCCGTTCGTCTTCAGAGAGTACAGCCAGCTTGGCAACGGCTTTTTGAACCATCGGGTTTTTGGTGGTGAGCA
>BNUD01000035.1 GCA_025997095.1 Betaproteobacteria bacterium
GCTATTTTTGTTTTCAACACGTTAAGTTCGTCGGTTTTCGTCGTTTTTGCTGATTCCAGAGAAGCGATGTCAGCCTCCGCCTTTGCCAGTTGAGCGGTATATTCAGCTTGCAACTTGGATATTTGCTCCGCTATACATGTCGCTTTGACGCAGCTTGGGTTTCCAGTTCCGGGGCAACTTGTGCAGTAGCTTTCCGCCGCTTTTGTAATGGTGTCTTCGGTCGGTGCCTCCGCCTCCGCCTTTCTTTTTCTCGCCTCATCGAGATCGTTTTCAATCTGCGCCAACGCCAGTTCGGCGACGATGCGCTCTGCGTACCAGGTACTTATATCCCCGGTGAAGAAAGGTTGGTAGCTGCTGCGAACCGAGCGCGCCAGCGGATTCAAGACGCTAGCCCCAATGCTGTCTACATTGAAGCAGGCATCGTAGCTCGCCGACGGACAAGAATGAGACACACCTACCGAATGACACGTGCCACTGGATGCAAAGATCGAAGAACCCGCTTGACATATCAACCCGGCGTCGGCGGTTGATTTATCCTCTACTACTGCCTTACACGTATCCAACTCGCTCTTGAGCGCCGCCTGGTAATCATCAAGTTCTTTTTTTGCTTCCTGCATATCCTCCCGTGCGTCGTCACGCGCTTTCTCGGCCTCTTCCTTTGCCTCCACAATCGCTTTCTGCGCCGCTGTCAAATCCGCTTTCTCGCAGAGCGCCTCCATCTTTTTGGAGACATCGACATCCAGCCGGGCGGCAATGTTGCTTGTATTGACTGCGGCGGTAACCAGGAGGGTCGTGGCGGCGATATTGACGCCGATCGCAACGCCGGAAGTGATGCTGGAAACTGTATACGCCGCGATGGCGACATATGCGGCGAAATTCAGCCCGAGGGAAGCAATGGCGGCAGTGACCGCCTGTACTATCCCGATAACATCGGCGACCAGGGTCACGGTTGAGACGATCACTCCGGCGGCGGCAACCGCAGCCTGAACGCTGGCAAAGACAACCGTTTGATCGACGGCTCCCTGCAAATCCTCGTATTGCCCTTCGATTTCCTCGACGATGCCATACGCCAGCGCGACAGATTGCACGGATTCAAGCATGGGCGTGGCAATGCCTTCGCGGTTGATGACGACCTTCAGTTCTCCGGTAGGCGCCACGCCACGGGTATCGGCGACAATCGTCTGAATCAGGCCGGCAATGTCTGCATTGATGTCGCCGGAACCGTCAATGGTTTGCTCATAGTCTGCTTCGGCGTGATAGCGCACCGGCTGGCAACCGAAAGCGGACATCAGGGAATCAAAATCGCGTACCCGGACATAATCGTCGTAGGTGCTGCCATGCCCTTTGTCCGGCGCTTCCATTTCCGGGTTATCGGTGCCGTTTACCCCGTCAAAGCGATTCCGGTTGCTGCCTGAAGCATCAAAATTGCCGGGCAGCGCCACGCCATAGGCGACATTGATCGGCGCGCCGCTACGCAGGTAGTGTGCGAAATCCGTCTGGCTTCCAGTTGCTGCCAGCTTGACGCTGACCAGACGCATGGTTTCGCACATGTCCAGACCATTGCGGTTGTTAAAGTCAAAAAACCGCCCGGCAAAGCGCCCGCTGTGCGGGTCTGCATCCGTGATGGCGGTGGCATCGCTGGCGGTGGCATGATCCCAGCCAGCGGGTTCATAGGCATCATAGGGGAGCAGGCGACCATTGCTAACGATGCCCGGCTCGCCGATGGCAGGGGCGCGGTGTGTTTCTGCTTCGGTAGTGAGCGAACTCTCATCTCGATACACCATGTAGCGCATGGGCAGCAAGCCCGGCGCAAACAGGGTGACATCGAGATTCAGCGCTTTAACGGGTAGCCAGCCTTTGGCGAGGCCGCAGTTTTCATTGCCATCCGGCGCCTCTGCCGGACAGGGCAGGCGGTGGTAGGTGGAGGCAAAGCCGATAATGGCATTGTCTGCCCAGAGTAATGCTTCGCGCTCGCGGCTGGCTTCGGCGCTCGACTGGTCGCCCCGCAAATACATGACCCCCACCATCAACATGCTCCCCAGCAGCATGAGGAAGATGGCGAGGGTCAACAGGCTGACGCCGCCTTTTTGCGCGTTACGCATGGGGATGAAGGATGTGCAGGGTCGCATGATGGTTAGCTCCCGATCAGCATGGACTGCCGGATAAGGTCATAGACCGGCAGGAGCAGCACAATGATGACGAGTATGAAGAAAGCGCCCGCCAGCAGAATGATGGCAGGTCGAATCACTTCCGCCAGAGTTTCCACGAGATGTTGAAAACGTTGACGGTATTCATCCGCCAGATAGGCAAGCTGGTCATCCAGGGTGCCGGTTTCTTCGCCCACGGCAACCAGACGCAGTACGAGCGGCGGGTAACAACGGGTCGCGCGCATGGCGACGGAGAGGTGCTCGCCACGCTGCATGGTTTCCCGGATGCTGACGACGCTCTTGCGATAGTATTCGTCGCCGGTCGCGCGTTCGAGAATTTTCAGGGATTGCGCCATGTCGATACCGGAGCGCACGAGAATCGAGAGGTGTTCGGTCAGAAACGCCATGCCCGATGTCCGCAGTAAAATGCCACTGACCGGCAGGCGGTGCAGTATCCGGTAAAAAATCAGCCGCGCCCGCTCGCTATGGCGCACCAGCAGTATGGGCAGGAATATCATCAGCAGCAGGATGGTCAGCGTCATCCATGCGTGCGCCACCAGCCAATCGGCAAAGCTCAAAAAGGCAAGCGTAAGCGGCGGCATTTTGGCGTTCATCTGACGGAAGAGTTCCGACAGGTTGGGGATGACGTAATACAGCCAGAAGCCTGCCGCGCCAAGGATGGCGGTGAAAACAAAGAGGGGGTAGATCATGGAGCGGCGCGCATTGCCGCCGATTTCCGACAGACGTTTCAGATAGTCCGAGGCTTCCATGAACATTTCGGAGAGCTTGCCGCTTTCGTCACCGATGAGCGCGAGATTGCAGACGATTTCAGGAAACATGTCGGGATGGCGGGCAAAGGCTTGACTGATGGATTCGCCATTGCTCAATTCTTCCTGCAATGCCTCGGCTGCCCGATGCACGCCGCTGCCCCCGCCGCCTGAATTGGAGTCCATTTCGCTGACGATGGTTTTCAGGGCATCAATCATGGGGATGCCGCTACGCAGCATGACCCCCAGATCGCGCAACAAGCCTGCCAGATCGCGGTTACTGACCGTGACGGAGAAGATGCCCCGGAAAAAGGAGACGATGGAACTCAAATGGTCAGGCACGCGATGCAGACTCAACACGACGGCCTTGTGCTGCCGTTCAAGATAAAGCTGCACCGAAAAATCGCGCTCGACCATAAATTGGGAAAAGCCGCTTCTCAGACGCCCGTCGGGGAGCAACAGACGATAGTAATAATAGTTGAGCGCGGCGCTCATGATGCGACCTCTTCTGCCACTTTGACGGCGCGCGCGCGCCTGACCTGACTCGCCGCCTCTTCGGCGCTGTCTTCGACGCTTTCACCGAGAACCCGCGCAATTTCCGCCAGCGTGCTTTGCCCGTGGCGAACGCGCCATTTGGCTTGTTCGAGCATGGATTGGTAGCCGTTTTCCGCCGCCAGCGTCCGCACGCTTTCGCGGCTGGCATTTTCGGCAATGGCATCTGCCAGCATCTGATTGATTTCCAGAATTTCATAGACGGGGAGCCGCCCCATGTAGCCGCTAAAACCGCAGGCTTCACAGCCGACACCATGTCGGGCATGTATCGGCGCCTTGTCGGATTCGTCTGCCAGCCACGCCTGTTCGGCGGCGGAAAGTTCATCATCGACGCTGCAATAGGAGCAGTTTTGCCGAATCAGACGCTGACTGACGACGCCGATCAGATTGTCGGCAATCATTTGCGCGTCCAGCCCCATCGGGCGCAGACGCGGCACCACGCCGAAGACGTTGGAGACGTGCAGGGTGGAGAGCACCAGATGCCCGGTGGCAGCGGCTTCGACGGCGGCAAGGGCGGTTTCAGCATCACGTATTTCGCCAATCAGAATCACGTCCGGGTCATGGCGCAGGAAAAAGCGCAGGGCATTGCTGAAATCGTAACCGGCACGCCGGTTGACTTCGGTCTGCGCCACGCCGGGAATGCGGTATTCAATCGGGTCTTCCACCGTCAGCACATTGGTTTCCAGCAGCGTATGCGCTTGCAGGGCGGCGTACATGCTGGTGCTTTTACCCGAACCGGTCGGACCGGTCACGAGAATCAGACCGGAAGGTTTGGCAAACAGTTTTTCCAGACGGGTGACGTCTTCGGGGAAATAGCCCAGACGCTCAAGCCCCACCTGCTCGCTCATTTCCGGCAACAGCCGCAACACCACGCGCTCGCCATCTTCGACGAAGAGAATGGAGACGCGCACCGCATAGGGCTGGTCGAGAATCATGGTGTGGAAACTGCCGTCTTGCGGACGCCGTTGTTCCGAAATATCCATATCCGCCCGAATCTTGATGTAAGTCACCAGCCGCGACAGGGCGGACGGCAAGCCCATCATGGGGCGCAACACGCCGTCAATACGGAAAAAGAGGTGCAGGCTGGAAGCGGACGGCACAAGGTGAACGTCGGTGGCGCGTTCGTGAACGGCGCTGGTCAATAAATAGGTCAGGAATTGTTCAGGGCTGCGGGCACGATCCACATCATCGGCAAGTTTTGTGACTTCGCGCTCCAACACGGTTTTAATCGGATTTTGCGTGAAGTAGTAAATGCTGCGGATGTATTGCTGAACCTGCGTAAATTCGCCTTGCAGAAAACGGCATTCCAGCCCCGTCCGGCGCATGATGAGTGCGGCAACGGCATGGTCATCGTTGTTGCCGATCAGGATTTCCAGCGCCGCGCCATCGCGGCGGATGGGCAGAAAAGCGTGTTGCAAACAGAATTCACGTTTGAACAGCGCGAGAATTTCTGCATCCGGCTTGGGGAAATGCTCGCGCGGCACAAAGGGAATCTGCCGTTGTTCCGCCAATCCCTTGGCAACATCGTATTCCCGCACCAGACCGTGCTTTAACAGCAGCGTGCCCAGACGCGAGTTTTCGACGCTTTGCTTTTGCATCGCGTAAACCACCTGTTGCTGCGTGAGCAAGCCTTGTTGCAACAGACGTTCGCCCAGACGCGGAATGTTATCGCCAGCGGGCAGAAGGTCGTTGTCAGGAAGGGATTGGGTTTCTGAATCGGACATGATCAAATGGCTTCTCGTGTTGGGTTGCTCATTAATTATCGGTTGCGCCCAAAAGCTGGCGAATCGCACGAATGTTTTCCGAATCGGGATGACGAATGCTCAACCCGGTGAGAATTCTCAACGCCAATTCCCGATTGCCATCCTGAACTTCAAGAATGGCAAGATTGATCCCCGCGTTTTCATCGTGATCGAGTCGTTCCAGAATGCGCTTGTAATACCGGCGGGCTTCGCTTTTGCGTCCGGCATTAAAAGCAGTCCATGCGCGCAAGCGCCAAAGCGTCAGGCTTTGCGGCGGTACGATTTCCTCCAGCAGGGCAAGATAAGCATCGGCTGCCGCAAAGTCTCCGGCACGAACCGCCGCATTCGTTTCGTCAGCCAGCAAGGTCACTTGCGCCTCAATCTCTTCATCGCTCAGCGGTTTCAGCGTCTTTTTTTGCGGCTTGGCAGGCAACAAGTTCACCCGGATGGGTGCAGGCGCAAAGGCAAGCGTCGGCGCCCTGTTTTCTGCCGCAAGCGGCAGAGCAGGCTGATTTTCAGGCGCAGAGGTCGGGGCGATGGCTGGCGCGGCAGTTTTTCGCGCAGCGGCTTCCCGTGCAGCTGCTTCCTGTGCAGCGGCTTCGCGTGCAGCGGTTTCCCGTGCGGCGGCTTCCTGCGCGGCAGCTTCCCGTGCTGCGGCTTCCTGCGCGGCGGCTTCCCGTGCGGCAGCTTCCTGTGCAGCGGCTTCCTGAGCAGCGGCTTCCCGTGCGGCGGCTTCCCGTGCGGCAGCTTCGCGTGCGGCAGCTTCCTGTGCGGCAGCTTCCCGTGCAGCGGCTTCCTGCGCGGCGGCTTCGCGTGCAGCGGCTTCCTGCGCGGCGGCTTCCTGTGCGGCAGCTTCCTGTGCGGCAGCTTCCCGTGCAGCAGCTTCCTGCGCGGCGGCTTCCCGTGCGGCGGCTTCCTGCGCGGCAGCTTCCTGCGCGGCAGCTTCCCGTGCGGCGGCTTCGCGTGCGGCAGCTTCCCGTGCAGCGGCTTCCTGCGCGGCGGCTTCCTGCGCAGCGGCTTCCTCTGCGGCAGCTTCGCGTGCGGCGGCTTCGCGTGCAGCGGCTTCCTCTGCGGCGGCTTCCCTTTCAGCCAGCGCATCCACATCAACAAAGCCATCCGGCGGGGCGAGCGTGGCATGATCCGAAGCCTGCGCTTCGGCTGCGCCTTCCGAACCTTCCGCGCCGTTACCGGCAAGCAGGAACACGGCCAGAAATGCCACCATCACGCCCGGCACATAGCGCATAAACAGTTTCACGGTGTTGTTTTTCACGGTATTTTCCATCACATCAACCGCACTCTCAGGACAACCACCAGTTCTCGACTGGCATGTGAGGCGTTTTGCGCGCCAAAGGCATTGCCGACCCCAGGAATATCGTAAAGACCGGGAATGCCGTCTTTGTCATAGGATTTGTTCTGGTCGATCAGCCCGCCAATCATCACCATGTCGCCATCGGCGAGGTTGAGGGTGGTGGTCAGGCCTTTGTAGTTGATGATCGGCAGGGTAACGATATTGCCGCCCCCGACTTGCACTTGCCGCAAGGATTCGGGCACGACATCGGTCTGCATCGGATGCACCAGAAGTTCGATGCGCCCGTTGTCGTGAATGAAGGGAACGACACCGACCACGATGCCGGAAAACAGGGAGTTGGTTTCTACATCAGAAGTCGTGGTGGGCGTACCGCCGGTATTGTAGGTAGAGCCACTGGATTTGGAGATGTAGCGGATGTTGGCGCCCACGCTCAACAGCGCCGGCGTGCCATTTCGCACGCGAATGCTGGGGTTGGAGAGTACGCGCAGGGTGCCGAACTTGCTCAGGGCGCGAATGGTTGCCGAGAAGCGGTCGTCGCCATATTGCAGCCCCAGACCGGAACCTGCCGTAGGGCCGATGTTCTGTGCCGGAATGGTCAGTATCTGCCCCAGAAGATTACCGCCCGCATCCGGGAAAGGCACCGTGACGGGGGCGGTCGTGAGCGGGAGAGCGCCGTATGTACCGGCAAGATTGCGGCGCAGGGCTGTCCAGTCCACCCCGAATTGATAACCGTCGCTCAGTTGCACGTCGATGATTTGCGCTTCGACCTGTACCTGACGGCGCAGCACTTTTTTGTCGCGTTCAACCACTTGCGCGATGGCGCGAATCTGGGCAGGACGCGCCTTGACGTAGAGCGCCCCCGTCACCCGATTCAGGCTGTAGGCAACCGGAATGCCCTGATTGGGCGTGCGGGAAGCCGTCGCCGCGCCAGGCGGCGTAACTGCGCCCGGTTGCCCGCTATTACGCCCGCCGCCGCTACCTAACCCCAGAATCTGTTTAATGGTGTTTTCCAGTTCTTCGTAGGGGTCGATCTGCTTTTGCGTGCCGCCGGTAATTGAAAAGTCGGCGCGCAAGCTGTCGCCGCTGTCGCCACCGTTGCCTTGCGAGGAATTGCTGCCAAAGACATCGCCCCCGGAAGACAGGTTGATGCCGATGTTGGTCCCCAGAAATCCGGCATTGAAAACCCGTTCCTGCAACAGGCTGATGACCAGCGCGTTATTACGCACTTCACCGTGCAGGTCAAAGGCTTCCAGAATGTGGGTATACATTTCGCGCACCGTGACATTCTTCAGATGCATACTGGTACGCATGTCCTGCTGCAACACGAGCGGATCAATCACCAGATTCATGCCCGACTGGTCTTCCAGCGCCGCCAGAATTTTACGAATATCGACGTTCTGAAGGTTGATGGAAACCATCTTGTTTTCATTCAAGTTAAAAACCGGCTCAACGGGGGTCAAAGCTCCCGTGCTGGCGGCGTGGTTCAGTTCCTTGAACAGATCATCATAATTTCTGGCGAGCTTTGCCGATTCATTGCCGATGGTTTCCACCATTCCCGTCACCGGAATGGTTTCCCCGGGGTCATTTGCCGCAAAGCTGCGGTAAGTTCCGCACCCGCCCAGTAACAGGGTGGGTAATAACGCCAGCGTGAAGGGAAGAAGCGCCATCTTTCTGGGCATCGGCATCCCGTGACGAACAATACGGGCGGCAGGAGTAGAAGGTCTGTTCATTTTTTCCTCTGGTTTCATATAAGTCATGGATTGATATGGCGCGTCAGCCAGCCCATCAATGCGGTTAAAGATTCTGTCGCCACAAAATCGTCATAATTCCAGGCGAAGGGTTGCAGGGGATTGGCAAAACAGTTCCCTGAGACGTTTACGCCGTCGAACGGATTGTCGTCAGCGTCCTGATCCTGATTGGGCACAATCAGGAGAAAAGCGGGGTGGCTGCCATTGTCACAAGTCGAGACTCCGGCAGCGTCAATGCCCGCAACGTGGATGTGTGCCGGATTAACGGGAAACGGCTGAATCAACTCAAGCGCGGCGAGCGTATCGCCATATCCCATGTAGTCGGGCGTATTTTCTGCATCCCCGGTGCGCTCCACCAGCCGGGTGACATCATTGTCGCCAGAGTTGCGATAAACGGCGTAGCGCATCCGGTTGGATACGTTTTCTGTCAAGCCCAGATTCAGGTAGGGCAAAAATCCGCGCTCTTGCCCCCCCACGCAGTCCTCATAGCCGTTATTGTCGATGTCGGGGCAGGGCAGGCGTTTGTTTGCCAGCACGAAATAGCGAATGGCTTCCCGTGCGACTTCTGCTTCTGCGGAGGATTGCTGCCGTACCTGTTTCTGGTTGCTGCCGGAAAAGGCGGAGCTGGCAAACAGGGTCAGCACGCCGAGCGCCACCAGCACGAGCGCGAGTTCGAGCAGGGTAAAGCCTCGTGTCGCAAACGGGCTGAAGGTGGGCGTTTTACCCGCTGACATTTCATTGCCCTGCCCGTGGAAGCTGCCCGCCCTGCGGCGCCTGCGGAATCCGGCTGGCGGGAGAGACGCCTTGCGGCAACGCCGTGCCGGGCATGATATTCATTTGCAGTCCGCGCTGCTCTTCCACGAGCGAGGCTTGCAGCGCGGCTATTTTTTTCTGATCGGGGTTCGGCTTTTTGATTTCCGCTTCCAGTTCATACGCAATCTTTTGCAGCTTGCTGGCGATGAGCAGATTTTGCCGCAACACCCGCAAATCCACGCCGCCGACAATGGGGCTGCCCTGAATTGTGATGAGTTCCTGCAAAATGGGATCGACTTCCATCGGCTCAGGTTGTCTGCCATTCGCGGTCAGGTCGCGGAGTTTTTGCTGCACGCCTTGCAAGCGCTGGAGGTCTGCCGGGGTGAGGCGGCGCGGCTGCGGATCGGCCATCGGCGGCAGGGCGAGGGCAGGCGTCGTGGGCGCGACGACCTCCGACGCAACCGCAACCGCAACCTGCGGCGCGGGACCCGGCTTCACATCGTACAGCAGGGCAACGCCCAGAATCATGACGAGCAGCGTCAGCACAACCAGTAAAACCTTGTTGCCTCGACTCATGCCGGTCACTTTTTCTCCGGTCACGGTTTCAGCCACGTTTCCGGTTTTACCGCTTGTACTCTTTTCCGTTTTCATGGTTTCACCTTTGGCGCAGTCTTGCCGATTTTTGCGTTGGCGCTTGCATCGCTTGCTTCATCGGTGGCGGCGCCGGTGATTTTGATTTCGCTGCGCTTGCCTTCTTCATCACGGACAAAAATCCTTGAATCCCGAATGGCGACAACGCGCGCGCCGTTGGCGAGGGTGTCGCCTTCACGCACCAGAATGTCGTCGACCACCGCCTGCCGCACGTCGGGCGCGATATAGGTCAGAGACAGTTTCGGTTCTGGAACTTCTTCCTCTGCCCCTGCCGTACCTGCCGTACCTGCCACGCCCGCCGTACCCGCCGTACCCGCCGCGCCTGCCGTACCTGCCACGCCCGCCGTACCTGCCGCACCTGCCGTACTCGCCATGCGGTCTGTTCTTTGCGTGATGGGAACGCTATAACCCGACAATGCAGGCTCACTCAGGGATGGCTTCGGCAGAACGGGCGGAAGTTCCCGCAAAACGTCTGCCAGGGGCGTTTCGTCATCGCTTGCGGCGTTTTGCGCGACGACAAGGCGCTGGATGCCTCGCAGCGCGGCGTCTGTTTTCCTGATTTCTTCGTCAACCCGCGTCTGCGTCGGCGGCGGAGTG
Source organism: Betaproteobacteria bacterium (assembly GCA_025997095.1). Lineage (GTDB taxonomy): Bacteria > Pseudomonadota > Gammaproteobacteria > Burkholderiales > Rhodocyclaceae > Azovibrio. The sequence continues at coordinate 10,267 of BNUD01000035.1, forward strand.
CGCTCGAAGGTCGCGGGGATTGGCGTCGTGTGTCGGGTCAACAAGAACACGATCCCCAGAACAATGAGGATGCTTGCCAGAAAAATCAGGCTGCCAAAATTCTTGCTCATATCGACGCTCCTGCTTTTACTTCAGACGGATTAAGGCGGTAGGCGAAAGCGCCGTTATGTTGCAGATCCCGCCCTGTCAGTGCGACGGCTTCCGGCGTGAAGCCCAGCTTGCGCAATTCCACGAGGAAGGCGGCAAGCGCATCATCCCGCCCGCCTTTTTGTTCAATCCAGCCTTCGATGGTGGTCACGCCGGGTTCCAGACGCACGGCAAGGAGGTGTACGTTGCTCCCCGCCGCCCGTTGCAAATCCCGCAACAAAACATAGGGGTCAATCCCCGCCTGCGCCTTGGACATGCGCTCGACCAGATCGCGCGTCAGGTGGAATTCATGACTGTCGGCGCTGGCAGGCGCGCCATCCGCGAGCAGGCGTTGTGTTTCCTGCTGCAAGAGTTCCACTTCGCTGTTAATGCGGTAAGCCTGAAAAAACAGAAAACTGCCCCGGATGAACAGGGCTAAAGCCAATACCAGCATGACCTTGCACAATGTCGGTAACAGGCTTTCGGCGACGTAGTTGATTTTTGCAATACTGGAATTTGCCGCCAGCTTCGCCGCCCGCAAGGGTTGCGAGAAGACCTGCAAGGCTTCATTGAACCTGCCGTTCTGCGCGTCCTGCGTTGTGGCGGGCAGGGCGAAATAGCGCACCTGTACCGGACAAAGTTCCGGCAGGCGCGTCACCAGCGCGTCTTCCAGTTCATCCGAAACGGCAGCGCCCAGCGTGTACCAGTTCAATTTGAGTTTTGCGTTGCCGATGCCACCTGCTGCCGGGATGCGGGCAATCAGGGTACGGGCGGTTTCCAGAAAATCTTCTTCGCGCACACTGAGCGCCAGAATGGCGTAGTAGCTCAAGACGCCCCGCCTGCGTACCAGTAGCGCAATTTCCCGATTGCAATGAAAGACGACCGCCGTATCCTCTTTGCCCTTGTGTTGAGCAGACAGAAGATGCGACATCAGCGCGACATGCGAAATCAACAGGCAATGTTCAGGCTGGGATTCCGACCAGGCTTCAAGACCCTGCCATGTTTCCATCGGCACGGCGGTGTAGAGCGCCTGATAGCTGCCCCCCACGCGCTCGACGGTATGAATCAGCACCTTGGCTTCGCCGTCAATCTGCCCTTCGTCCCGCACGCGCCGCGCGATGATGGCATCGAGATAAGGAGAATTTTTGCTGGCGACGAAAACGTCGCTCGCCGATTTGCCAAAATCGGTCAACACCAGCGCCGGGGAGTCGAGCGCGGGATAATCAGGCAGCTCGCGCAGTTGCCCCCCCGCGCACAGCGCCCACTTCTCGTCGAGATTGAAAATGGTCACGGCGCTCATGGCTTATTCTCCTGCGTGCGGAAAATCAGCGCGCCGCGCGCCCCAAGCAAAAGGGTGGAATTGGCACGCGCGGGGGGGTCAAAAATGCCGGTTTCGTCGCCCCGAACCGCAATCTCGAAAGACTCAAGGTCAAAGAAACGGCGGGGCGTATGCGCGATGGAGAGTAAAAACTCGTTGGCATCCCCGCGCGTCATTGCCGTCTGTTGCCGGACATCCACCAGACGTTTCGCCCAATCTTCCGCGCGAATGCCGCGAAGCGAAGCTTCCGCCAGTAATTGATTGGCGCGTTCGTCCAGCGTGGCATTGACGGCTCTTGCCGCTTTCAGCGCCAGCGCGTCATTCGCCGCCAACCTCTGGCTGGCAGCGGTGGCGCGGCTGTCTTCCAGGTGTTGTCGCGTCCAGAGTACGAAAATGGCGGTCAGCGCCAGCAAAGCCAGCAGGACGCCTGCGCGAATGAGGTTTTGCCGCCTGCTGGTCTGCCAGGCAGCCGCACGGAGGGGGGGGTGGGTATCATTCATCATTTATTGATCCATGATCCATTGCGCCGTGAGCAGAACAACGCGGTTTTCATCGCGGCCGCTGCCCTGTTCATCGGCGGATTGCGTGGCGCCTTCATCCTGCGAGAAGGTGTTATTGGCGCTCCACTCCCGGCCGGGTTGCTGGCTTGAGGGTTCCGCCGTATTGCTGCGCGCATCCTGCTGACGGAAACGACCTTCCAGCGCATCCGGCTTGCCGTCGACAATCTGATCCAGATAACGCGCCAGATCCGGCGTCAAGCCGCGCAATACCATGACGTTGCCCGCGCCGCTGATGGTGCCCGGACGATTCCATTGGAAACAAATCTGGAGTTCGACGGCATTTCCGTTTGTATCCGTGTAGCCATAGCGGTCTTCCTGCCCTTCCGCCCGCCCGTTGGGCATACGAATCCCGATTTTTTGCATCAGATCGCGCAGATCCTGACCGCTCAGATCGCTGTCGCCCCCGCCGATGGAATCGGCGGGATAACCCTGCCCGTGACAGATTTTGTAGCCGGTATGGCTGTAATTTTCCGGCACGCCGGCGACCGCGCCGGAGAGATTTCCGCCGCTGATTTTCGCCTCTTTGCCGTTCACCATATAGGTCGGAGCAATCTGATTGTCGCCCACCACAACGCCGGTACGAGAATAGTATTCGTCATAACTTCGTTTCCATTCAAAGACGAATTTACTGGTGATTTTCTGGTATTCGGCGTTGCGGATCACATCCTTGCCCACGGTCAGCGCACCGATAATCAGCCCGATGACCACCAGCACCATCGCCATTTCAAGCAGCGTAAAGCCCCCATTTTTGCGGGCTGCGCCGGCTTTATCCGCCATTTGCCGATATGCAAGTGGATTCATGAACATGCTCCTTGAAATCAGGCTTACTGATTCATCTTGTAAATGGCAACGACCGTTTCAATCTGGTCTTCATCATGACGCCGACCGTTGTCAACGCCACCGAGACCGCCAGTACCAGACTGATAATAATGTGTATTGTTGGCGCTCCATTCCAGGCCCGCCTGATTGGCTGTGCCATTCTCTATGCCCTCCTGCCGGAACAATCCTTCCCGTGCGTCGGGTTTGCCATCAATCATCTGATCGAGTGCGCGCGCCAGATCGGGCGTCAAGCCCGTAATAACCATCACATTACCGGCGCCCTCAGGCATTTCAGGGCTGTTCCACTGGAAGCACACCTGAATTTCCTGCGGATTGCCATTGCTGTCGAGATAAACATAGCGGTCTTCACGCCCTTCGGCACGCCCCGGCGGCATCCGCACCCCCGCCCTCAGCATGATCTGGCGTAGCGCAAACTCGTCCGTTGCACCGGTTTCCTCGCTGGTTCTCACCATGCCCGGACCCGCTTCCCCCTGACAAATGGCCTTGGGCAATGGTCTACTAACCATATTCCCGCCCGAGACAACGCCAATCACACCGACGCCGGGGGCATCTTCGTAATGGGCGCCATTGACCATCAGACGCGGCTCTTGCTGCACATCCCCGACCGGCACGCCGGTACGATTCTCAAAGATGTTGTACGCCACCGCCCATTGGTCGATGAATTTTTGCTTGATCTTGGTGTATTCGGCATTGCGCTGAACATCCTTGCCAATCGCCACCGCGCCCAGAATAAGACCGATCACAACCAGAACCACCGCCATTTCGACAAGGGAAAAACCCTGCTGACGGGTTACGTTTTTTTGCGCTTTCGCACTCATGGTGAAGCCTCCTGAAAATGGAAAAAATAAAAATCATGCCCTCAAACCGACGCCCGCACCGCCCTTAACGGGATATGGAAACGACGATGACGCGAGGGAAAAACATTTGTCACAACTTGAACACAAGTTGGACTATTTGTTACAAACAACATTGGGCAATGTAGATTCCTCCTGCACGGGCGAAAAAATTGTTAGAAGCTGTTTGGGTCAAACCCTTGTCGGCGGAACGTCGGCGAGGGCGCGCGCCATGAACGCCCTGCGCGAAGCCGCACGACAGAAGGCGGGAAAACATCGGGAACCTTCGGTTGCCATCATGGATTCGCGTTCCATCAAGAGCGCCGGAAAAAGCCAGTGGACGCAAAAAAGCCGCATCCGAATGCTCGGCGCGGCGAACTACGAAAACGACAGGAAAACCCCGCGCACGCGCGAGGCAAACCGGTTTATGGCAACGGCTTGCTTGCTTGCTTGCTTGCTTGCTTGCTTGCTTGCTTGCTTGCTTGCTTGCTTGCTTGCTTGCTTGCAAAAATTGTTGCGGCGGTTTTTGAAAAGTCAAGAGAATTTGTGAGGTTTTGCATGATTATTTTCCTTCGTAGCATAATGTTTTGACATGATCAATATCCAAATGAACGATTCATCAACAATAAGATTAGTATAAATTGATTTAATAGTCAACTATTTTCAATTAAATTATTTCGACATAATTAGATTTTCATAATTTATTTCATGGACATGGAGACTGCCTTGCAATCGCAATACAGTCGTCAGGGATCAGGTGACAGAGGTCAGGTATCAGTACCTTCGGCGGCTTTGCCGCCCATGATGACTGTCGGCACGGCACGCCGGGGCACGGCACGCCGTGCCCCTACGGGGAATGTGGGCGGATCACCTGTACGGGCACGGCGTGCCGTGCCCTATCGCGGCAAAAAACTTTTTGCATGAAACCCGCATCCGCGCCGCCCTGGGAGCGCCGGCGTCCCCGCCGGCGGGTTTGGTTCCGCGCGAAAAATCTTAAACCCGCCGGCGGGACGCCGGCGCTCCCAGGGGGACGGCAACGATCCCAAGTGGACGGCGACTTCCAGCGGCGTCAAAAGCGTAGTTTCTCGCAGGTTGGGTAAGCGAAGCGCCGCTCACCAATTTGCGGCGGTTGTTATTCTTGCGGCGCGTATTAATCCGGCAATCGAATACGCCATATGCTGCCACAGGCGGTAGGTTGGGTAAGCGTAGCGCAACCCGACACTTACCCGTCAATCTGGTCATCCGCCCGCTATCTGGCAGGTTGCGCGCGATGAATCGCCAATGTCGGGTTGCGCCTGCGGCTTACCCAACCTACGAGAAACCGCTCACCGTCATTGCGGGGCGCGTAGCGACGCGGCAATCCAGACATCAGGGAGCAGGTGACAGATGTCGGGTACGGCACACCGGGGCACGGCACGCCGTGCCCCTACGGGGAATGTGGGCGGATCGCATGTACGGGCACGGCGTGCCGTGCCCTATCGCGGCAAAAAACTTTTTGCATGAAACCCGCATCCGCACCACCCTGGGAGCGCCGGCGTCCCCGCCGGTGGGTTTGGTTCCGCGCGAAAAATCTTAAACCCGCCGGCGGGACGCCGGCGCTCCCAGGGGGACGGCAACGCTCCCAAGTGGACGGCGACTTTCAGCGGCGTCAAAAGCGTAGTTTCTTGCAGGTTGGGTAAGCGAAGCGCCGCTCACCAATTTGCGGCGGTTGTTATTCTTGCGGCGCGTATTAATCCGGCAATCGAATACGCCATATGCTGCCACAGGCGGTAGGTTGGGTAAGCGTAGCGCAACCCGACACTTACCCGTCAATCTGGTCATCCGCCCGGTATCTGGCAGGTTGCGCGCGATGAATCGCCAATGTCGGGTTGCGCCTGCGGCTTACCCAACCTACGAGAAACCGCTTACCGTCATTGCGAGGAGCGCAGCGACGCGGCATTCAGGTATCAGGTGACAGATGTCAGTACTTTCTGAAGGCAAAGCCTCCCCTGATTACTGTCACCTGTCACCTGTCACCTGTCACCTGTCACCTGTCACCTGACACCTGTCACCTGCTCTACCCCAAACCCGCCTGCGTTTCCGCCCAATAGCTTGAGCGCACCATCGGCGCGCAGGCGGCTGCCGTAAAACCCATTTTTTTCGCTTCCCCGGCGTAGTTCGCAAAAACTTCCGGCGCGACGTAGCGGCGGACGGGGAGATGATGGGCGGACGGGGCGAGGTATTGTCCGATGGTGAGCATGTCTACGCCGTGGGCGCGCAGGTCGCGCATGACTTCTAAAATTTCGGCGTCGGTTTCCCCCAGCCCGACCATCAAGCCGGATTTGGTGGTGACTTTCCGGTAGCGGGTTTTGAAGGCTTGCAACAGGTTCAGGGAATGTTGGTAGTCCGCACCGGGGCGGATTTCTTTGTACAGACGGGGGACGGTTTCCAGATTGTGATTAAAGACATCCGGCAGGCTGACGCCCAGATGCTCCAGCGCGATTTCCAGACGGGCGCGAAAGTCCGGCACCAGAATTTCGATGCGGGTGTGCGGATTTTCTGCCCGCACCGCACCGACGACGCTGGCAAAATGCGCCGCGCCGCCGTCGCGCAGGTCATCCCGATCCACGCTGGTGATGACGGCGTATTTGAGTTTCAGGCGGGCAACAGAGGCGGCGAGGCGGGCGGGTTCCTGTGCGTCCGGCGGCAGCGGCAAACCGTGCCCGACATCGCAGAAGGGACAGCGGCGGGTGCAGATGTCGCCCAGAATCATGAAGGTTGCCGTGCCGCGCCCGAAACACTCGCCGATATTGGGACAGGCGGCTTCTTCGCAGACGGTGTGCAATGCCTGTTCGCGCAGCAGACGTTTGATTTCACCGAAACGCCCACCGGCATCGCCCGCTTTGACGCGAATCCACGCGGGTTTGGCAAGCGCCGTTTGCGGAACAATCCTGATGGGGATGCGGGCGGTTTTTTGTTCGCCCTTGTGTTTAATGCCGCGTTCGCTCATGGTTTTTCCTTCAGCGCGAAGGTTTCGATCAGACAATGCGCCAGTAATGTTCCGGCAGTCGCCACATCCAGCGCGACGCCCTGCTCATGGGTACTGGTGACGGCAAGCCCCGCATAGCCGCAGGGATTGATGGCGGAAAAGGGCGTTAAATCCATATCCACGTTCAGACTCAAGCCGTGGTAGGTGCAGCCGCGCGCGACCTTCAAGCCTAACGCGGCGATTTTCGCGCCGCTGCCGTCCGCGCCCAGATACACGCCCGGCGCGCCTGCCCGACGATTCACCGTCAAACCCTGTGCGCCCAACATGCGGATGATGGCGGCTTCGATGCCGCGCACCATTTCCGCGACCCTCAGTTTGCGCCGCCGCAAATCCAGCAGCAGATAGATGATGAGTTGCCCCGGCGCGTGGCAGGTCACTTGCCCGCCCCGGTCGGTACGCACGACGGGAATGCCAATGTCTTTTAACAGATGCTCCGGCTTGCCCGCCTGCCCCAGGGTAAAAACCGACGGATGTTCGGTCAGCCAGAGTTCATCCGGCGTATCCGGCGCGCGCGCTTGCGTGAACAGGCGCATGGCTTCCCAGGCGGCGAGGTAATCTGTCCGCCCCAGACGACGAATACGCATGTCCATCGCGCTTTAGAGCACGTATTTGATGTGCGGATGGCGGCTCAATTCCCGATACAGGGCGTCGAGCATTTCACGCGAGGTCGCCGTAACGGTGCAGGTGAGGCTCACGTATTTGCCGCCGGAACTCATCCGCGTTTCCACGCTTTCCGCCACAAAAGCGCGGTCGTGGCGGCGCACGATGTCCACCACCATCGCTTCCAGCCCTGCCCCCGCCTCGCCCATGATTTTTATGGGAAAAGGCGTGGGAAATTCGATGAGGGATTGTTCTGCGTCTGCGCTCATGCCGCTTCCAGACTCAGGCAAACCACAGGCGGATGGTGTCAATCAGGCGGTAGAACCAGTTGCCGCGCCCCACGTCTTCCAACGCCGTGACGGGATATTCGCCATAGGGCTTGCCTTCCAACGTCAAACGCAGGGTGCCGATGACCTGTCCTTTTTGTACCGGCGCAATCAGGGGTTGGCGGGAAGAGAGTTCGGCTTGCAGTTTGTCGCCGTTTGCTTTTGGCACCGCCAGGATGAAATCATGGGCGAACCCGGCGGGCACCTTGTTTTGCGCGCCTTTCCAGACCTTGAATTCCGACGCCGCCTGTCCTGCCGGATAGAGTTTCACGGCGTCAAAAAACTGAAAACCCCAGTTCAGGAGTTTCAGGGATTCGGAAGCCCGCGCCTGATCGGAAGCGGCGCCCAACACAATGGAGAGCAGACGACGCTCGCCGCGTTTGGCGGAAGAAATCAGACAGTAACCCGCCGCGTCGGTGAAGCCGGTTTTCATGCCATCCACGCTGGGGTCAAGCCACAACAAGCGGTTGCGGTTGGGCTGGGTGATGTTGTTGTAGCGGAATTCCTTGAGGGAATAGTAGCGAGCGTATTCTTCGGGAAAGTCACGCATCAGCGCGGAAGCCAGCGCCGCCAGATCGCGCGCCGTGGTGAGGTGTTCGGCGTCGGGTAGCCCCGTGGCGTTCTTGAAACGGGTTTGTTTCATGCCCAGACGCGCCGCTTCCCTGTTCATCAACACGGCAAAGGCTTCTTCGCTCCCGGCGATGGCTTCGGCAAGCGCCACGCAGGCATCGTTGCCCGACTGCACAATCATGCCTTTAATCAGGTCTTCCACCGGTACCAGACGCCCGACACGGATAAACATTTTCGAGCCGCCCGTGCGCCAGGCTTTTTCGGATACGGGCACAGCCTGTTCCAGTGCCAGCGTTTTCTGGCGCAGGGCGCTGAAGGTCAGGTAAGCCGTCATCAGCTTGGTGAGTGAGGCGGGTTCAAGTTGTTCATCCGGCTTTTCCGAAGCCAGGAATTGACCGGACGAGGATTCCAGCAAAATCCACGATTTCGCCGCCAGCGTCGGCGCGACGACGTGCTGCGCGTTGCTCACGTTACACAGGGCAAAAAGGGCAAAAAACGATACGGCAAGGTGTTTCCAAAAGACATTCATCGCAAGGCAACCAGAAAAGGGGAAAGGGGTGGATTATAAACAGTGACGCGGCGCATCACAGAAAATCCGCGTCGCTTGTGGCTAAAAACGACCACTCGCGCTGCAAGGCAACGTTATCGGCAAGCAAGGTAAACCCGGAAAAATCGAAGGCGGGCGCGACGGTACAGCCGACCAGCGTGTAATCGCCCAGACAGCGCGCCGCCTGCCATGCGTGGGCGGGAACGGCGCGTTGCGGCTGGCGGTTGGGCGCCGCCGTGCCGAGCATTTCCCGTCGCACGCGGTCAGGCGTTTCGGCAATCAGCAGTTCCAGCGGGCTGCCTTCGTGGAAAAACCAGATTTCATCGGCATCCACACGATGCCAGCGACTCACCGTACCGCCCACCAGCAAAAAAAGGATGGCGGACGCGGCAGGTCGCCCCGCCGTGTCGCGCTGTTCGGAAGTGAACATGCGACGGAAAAACCCGCCTTCCGGATGCGGTTTCAGTTGAAGCGTGTCGATCAGTTCACGGGCGCGGGGATGCATGGTGCCTCTTCCAAAAACAAAAAGCCCCGCTGCGGGTGGCGCAGCAGGGCTTTTGGGTTCGGTCAGGCGGGATTACTCGCCTGCCACCGTCACATTGACCGTCGCCAGCACATCAGAGTGCAGGGCGACTTCCAGCGGGAATTCGCCGGTGGTCTTCAAGGGACCTGCGGGCATCCGCACATGCCCCTTGTCCACCGTGAAGCCCGCGGCTTGCAGGGCTTCGGCGATGTCGTGGTTGGTCACGGAGCCAAACAGACGACCGTCCATCGCGGACTTGCGAGTGATGGTGATGACCGCGCCTTCCAGCTTTTCGGCCACGGCTTGGGCGGCAGAGAGCTTTTCAGCCTGGATTTTTTCCAGTTCGGCGCGACGGGTTTCAAACTCGGCTAAAGCTGCGGGCGTAGCGCGACGCGCTTTTTTCTGGGGCACCAGAAAATTGCGGGCGTAACCGTCCTTCACTTTGACCACATCCCCCAGATTGCCGAGGTTCACGACTTTTTCAAGCAGAATGATTTGCATGGTGCGTGTCCTCTCTTACTGGTGATTGTCGGTGTAAGGCAACAGCGCCAGGAAACGCGCGTTCTTGATGGCGGTAGAAAGCTGGCGTTGATAGCCCGCTTTGGTGCCCGTCAAACGCGCCGGCATAATCTTGGCGTTTTCCTGAATGTATTCCTTTAACACGTCAACATCCTTGTAATCAATCAGCTCCACTTTTTCGGCGGTGAAGCGGCAGAATTTGCGGCGTTTGAACAGATTGCCGCCACGACGCTTTTTCTTGTCGTCGTCTTTTTTCTTGAAAAACCTAGCCATTTTTAGTTCCTTCCAAAAATTCGATGGTTTGCACGTGCAACACGAGCATTTTGCTGTTGCGGCTTTTGGCCATCAGAAATCCGTTCAATTGCAGTTTTGCGCCGATGAGCGCGGCTGCCAGCAAATGGGCCTGGTCGCCCAGGGCAAGCACGGGTATTTCGCAATACGCCTGCCGTTCCTGCCGGGCTTCAAGCTGTTCCGACGCATGTTCCAGACGCCCTTCGGCAACCGGAATGCCCGCCGGGGTGTAGCGCAGCGGTTTTTTCTCCGCCAGCCGCCCGGTAATTTGCAGTTGATTCAGAATCCTGTCCGCAACAACGATGAATTACTCCGCAGCGACGGGCGCTGACGCTTCGGCGACGACCTCTGCCGCCGCTTCGGGCGCTTCGCCCGCGAGCAGGGACTTGGACTTTTCTTCCTTCATCATCGGGGAAGAAGTCGTGACCGCGTGCTTCATCTTGATGATGAGGTTACGCAGCACGGCGTCGTTGAACTTGAAGCCATGTTCCAGTTCAGCCAGCGTTTCGCCGTCGCACTCGATATTCATGAGCACGTAGTGCGCCTTGTGGATTTTCTGGATGGGATAAGCCAGTTGCCGCCGCCCCCAGTCTTCCAGGCGGTGGATCTGACCGCCCTTGCTGGTGACGAGATTGCGATAGCGTTCCACCATCGCAGGCACTTGTTCGCTTTGGTCCGGATGGACGATAAAGACGATTTCGTAATGACGCATGAACACTCCTTTTGGCAAAAGCCCCCCGGTCATGCTTTCCGGTGGGGCAAGGTTGGAAAACCGACAAGTATATCAGAGAGCAAAGGGCAGGTGAAAAAATTATGAGCAGGACGCGGGTCGGGGATGCCGCGACATATAATCCCGCCATTCCAACCACCAGGCGGGTAATTCCGATGTCGCAGACGACCATTCGTATCGTGGAAGGCGACTTGCTGGCGCAGCCGGTCGAGGTGATTGTGAACGCGTGGAATCGCAACATCATTCCGTGGTGGCTGTTGCTGCCGCAGGGCGTCTCCGGCGCCATCAAGCGACAGGGCGGCCATGCGCCGTTTCGCGCGCTTGCCAGACACGGCGCGATTCCTTTGGGCGGCGCGGTGCATACCACGGCGGGACGCTTGCCGTTTCGGGGCATTATTCACGTCGCCGGGATCAATCTGTTCTGGTTCGCTACGGAAAAGTCGATTCGCCTGTCGGTGCGCTCCGCGCTCAAACTGGCGACGGAAAAGGGCTATCGAACCATCGCTTTCCCCCTGATTGGCGCGGGTACGGGCGGCGCGGGACGAGAAAAAACGCTTATGTTGATGCAGGAAGAAATTGGACAATCCGGCTTTGAAGGCGAGGTCGTGATTGTGGTGTTCAAGCGGCAGGGTGAAAGGAAATAAGCTTGGGAGCGCTCTTCGAATTCATCGTAAAACCAACTCCGGTTCAAATGAATTTTCCCCGCCGCATCCTTTCCCACTGGCGCAAATTTGCCCTCGCGTCGGCATTCTTGCTCGCCTTCCTGTTCGTCCTCGACCGCCTGTTTCCGCCGCCCGTGCCGGGGCGGGATTCACCCAAAGCCCTGCTGGTCGTGGCGCGGGATGGCACGCCTTTGCGGGCGTTTCCTGACCGGGCGCATATCTGGCGACACGCGGTGACGCCAGACGAGGTTTCGCCGCGTTATCTGGAAGCGTTGGTGCGTTACGAGGACAGGGCATTTTATTGGCATCCGGGCGTAAATCCTTTTGCGCTCATGCGGGCAGCGTGGCAATGGGCGCGGCAGGGGAAAATTGTTTCCGGTGGTTCGACCTTGACCATGCAGGTCGCGCGGATTCTGGAACCGCCCGCGCAACCCGGCGCGCGCAGCATGAGAAGCAAGGTGAAACAGATTTTGCGCGCGCTGCAACTGGAATGGCGTTATTCCAAGACGGAAATTCTTACCCTGTACATCAATTACGCGCCGATGGGCGGTGTGCTGGAAGGCGTGGAAGCCGCCAGTCGCGCCTATCTCGGCAAACCTTCGCTGCGCTTGAGCCATGCCGAAGCGGCGATGCTGGCGGTGCTGCCGCAAGCGCCTTCCCTGTATCGTCCCGACCGCCATCCCGAACGGGCGCGGCAGGCACGCGACAAGGTGCTGGAACGCATGACCGGAACGTGGTCGGCAGAGGACATTGCCGACGCGCGCTCCGAGCCGCCCTATTCGCAAACCCTGAAAGAACCGTCGTTAGCCCCCCTGCTGGCGGAACGCCTGAAAAAACAGGCGGCGGGGCGCATCCGCATCGACACGACCATCGACGCCCACGCGCAGCAAACGGTAGAACTGCTGCTCGCCGACCGTGCGGGCGGCTTGCCGCCGCGCGTTTCGATGGCGGCGTTGGTCGTCGATAACGCCACTCTGGAAGTGCGCGCCTACGCGGGTTCGGCGGATTTTGGCGACGGACAGCGTTTTGCCCATGTCGACATGGTGCGCGCCTCGCGTTCGCCCGGCTCCACGCTCAAACCGTTTCTATATGGTCTGGCGCTCGACGAGGGGCTGATTCATTCCGAATCCCTGCTGGCGGATGTGCCGCAATCTTTTTCCGGCTACCAGCCGGGCAATTTCCAGCAATCCTTTCACGGACCGGTAAGCGTTTCCGAGGCATTGACCAAATCCCTGAACGTGCCCGCCGTGGAAGCGCTGGAACGTCTGCAACCGACCCGTTTCGTCGCGCTCCTGCGGCGGGGCGGCTTGAAGCTGGATTTTCCCAGAGGCGCGGAACCCAATTTATCCGTCATTCTGGGCGGCGCGGGCGTCAGTCTGGAACAACTGGTCAGCGCCTACACCGCGCTGGCGCGGCAGGGTCTGGCGGGCGAATTGCGCTTCACGCCGGAGGCGCCGCGCTCCGAACGCCGGATGCTCTCGGCGGGCGCGGCGTACATCATCCGCGACATTCTCGAATCCGGCGGCCCGATGGGGCGGGCGCTGGAAAGCGGCGCGGGACAGCGGCGCGGCATCGCCTGGAAAACCGGCACCAGCTTCGGCTTTCGGGATGCGTGGTCCATCGGCGTTTCCGACCATTACACCGTCGGCGTCTGGGTAGGACGCCCCGACGGTACGCCCAATCCCGGCTTCTTCGGCGCCAACGTCGCCGCACCCCTGCTGGTCGATATTTTCGACGCTTTGGAGGCTTCGCAAGGCAACCGTCAACGTCCGCCGCCGCCGGAAGTCAAACAGGAACGCATCTGCTGGCCTCTGGGCTTGCGGCAGAATGGCACCGCGCCGGAACATTGTCACCAATCCCGCCTGGCGTGGACGTTGAACGATACCGCCCCGCCCACTTTCCCCGACCGACTGCGAAGCGGCGAAGCGCGCTACCTGCTGCAAATCGACCCCATCAGCGGTCGCCGCGCCCGCTCCGACTGTTTCCAAGGCAAGCTGGAAACCCGTGAAATCGCCCGCTGGCCTGCCGTGCTGGAACCCTGGATCGCGCCGGATGTGCGCCCCAGAGCCTTGCCCCCCGCATGGCTCCCCGCCTGCGCCGAACACGCCAGCGGCGAGGGCGCCTTAAAAATCGTCGGCATCAGCAACGGCGAAACCCTGCACCGCTCCGCCGCTGGCAACGCCCCCCTGATACGGCTTTCGGTACGCGGCAAAACGGATGGCGAAGTCATCTGGCTGGTAAATGGCAAAAACATGGGACGCCAACCCGCCCGCGCCAGCTTTGCCTACCGCCTCGAACAGGATGGCGGCTACGACATTACGGCGATGGACGAACAGGGGCACTACGACCGGGTAAGCTTTTCGCTGCGCTGAATCAGGGATCAGGTGTCAGGTGTCAGTACCTTCGGCGGCTTTGCCGCCCCAGACTGCTGACACCCCGCCCCGCTGATGCCCCCCACTTTACTGTCACCTGACCTCTGATGCCTGATGCCGTGCCCTGGGGCGGCAGAAAACTTTTTGCATGAAACCGACAAACCGCATCCGCGCCACCCTGGGAGCGCCGGCGGCACCAAAGGCGGTTTTAAGATTTTTCGCGCGGAACCAAACCCGCCGGCGGGGACGCCGGCGCTCCCAGCGATGTAGGTCGGGCATGGTTTCACATGCCCGACGTTTGGCGGTTGGTCACATGCGGCTGTCCATTTGGCGTTCGCGGGTCTCTTGGTGTTGCATCGGTTGATGTCGGGCATGTGAAACCATGCCCGACCTACAAAACTTCGCCTTCCGCTTCATAACGATTGAGGGAACGCCGGAATGTCCGCTCGCTCACCCCCAACAGGCTCGCCGCTTCTTCCTGCGCCAGCCGTCCTCTATTCCAGCCTCCTCACAGGGAAGTTGAACAATATGACGACAGGACATTTCATTTGCTGCAAAACCGGACAGATTCAAAACTCGTGACACATGTTTCGATGCGGCTTGACATAATAGGCATTTATCATTTCTACTACGCCCTTTCGGGCATTCAAGGGCAGATAAATGCGGCGTGGAAGGTGACATTCTCGTATCGAACAGGGCGATTTTCAGTAACGGCACAACCGGAACAGCCTGCAAAATGGCGCTTGACTCGTTGATTTCATCACGGTCCGCAAACAGTGTCGCATCCGCATCGGTTTTAGCGCGCGTTGGATAACGCATGTCGATTACATTAAATTCGGCTCAGAATTTTGAAGAAGAACAGGAAAGGCGCATGACCTACAGCACACACGATCTCTTTGACCCGTTGACGGCGTATCGGGAGACTTATCGGGAAGCGCATCAGCAGAATGTTCTGGCGCATTTTGAGACGCTGGCGGCAAAAGCCGGGGTGGATGAAACTGAAAATGACCAACTGGTCACTGGCTATCGGCAGGCTGCCGACTTGCACAAAAAGCTCAAATTCCGGCGTACCCTCTGGCGGCTGGCAGGGGCGCTGGCGCTGATTATTCTGGCGTGGTCAGTGTTTTTTGGCGTTCGCTATACCCAAGCTCATAACACGCTCAGCCTTTCGGATCATCTATCACTGGGTTATGAGCACATCCTGACCATCTTCGGTGTTTTGTTGGTAATCGGGCTAAGTGTTTTTTCCAGCTATAAAATTTTCAAAATGCTGTCCGCGCTGAGTCGTCAGATCAAGGATTCTGATCTTGCAGAAAAAAATGCTCTGGGCGATTGTTACACTCAAATGAACCCGCTTAATTTGAGTTATGAATGGGATACGGCATTGCGTCTGGTTGAACAGACCCTGCCTTTATTCAAAATCGACCCCTATTTCAATGAACAGCGTTTCGCCGCCCTCTCTACTGCCGGATTGCCGGATTTTGATGAAGACGCTACAGTCAATACCATTAAGTTAAGCCCCCTTATATGCCGGATGATACCCTGCAATGCGAACGCCCTTTTTCCTTGGCGCAGTTCGTTCCGGTCGGGTTCGCTCGATGGCGGAAGGCGCTCGCAGACGTTCG
>BNUD01000036.1 GCA_025997095.1 Betaproteobacteria bacterium
AGATTTCCTGCCAGGCACTGGTTGGAATGTTGCCGCCGCCAATGATAACGGCGTTTTCAAATACCTGACGCGCAGCCAATCCGGTTTCCATAAAATTCTGGAAAGCAGGGCTGAAGAGACAGGAAACACCGATCAGATCCGGTTTGAAATCCAGTTGACGCAAGTGATCCTGAGCAAAGGAGAAGAAACTGTCGTAATTAAAATTTTTGCAAGTTGTGGCTTTAATGTTAAAATCCATGAGCATAATATCAACATGCGCCAATTTTTTTAGAAAAGCGCTCATGGATAAAATCCCAAGCGGGAAATCAGTCATTGGTAAAGTATAGTATTTACCATCTTCTTTTTTGCAGCTTCTGGCATTGTATGATGGGGTCGTAAATGCTTCGAAGCTAATGTGCATGGGGACAAGAAACAAGATTTTCATCTTAATAATCCAAGGTTGGTGTCACGAAAGTTTTGCAGGAGAATTTATCATCATTCCGGGAATGGCAAAGCGAATTTGCTCACGTATTGTTTCCAGAAAGAGGTTGTGGCGTATTGGTCGTATCTGCGTCGACACGCTGCTGCCTGTTCTGTATCGCCAAGTTGTTTGTGGCATTCCCCGGCGTAAAACCATGCGAAGGCATGATCTTTCCTGATTGTGATAACATTTTCAAATCCTTTCAATGCGGTTTGGTATTCTCCCAGACGCATGTCATTGTTGTAGACAAAATTGAGTTCGAGGTTGAGCAGATACTGCATTTCCCGGATGTGGGCGACTGAAAAATCAGGGGTTTCTATCGCGGCGACTTTATAGTCAGCCCCCAGGGTATTTCCCTGTATGTAGCCGTGTTTTTTCGCAACGGCATGAATTTCGCTGCCCACTAACGGACTGGTACAATTGATATGAAACCAGTTACTGTTAATGGTACGCAGGTTTTTACGGGTATCTTCAATGTCTTCCTTTGTTTCTCCGGGGATGCCGATCAGGATATTGGTATTGGTGTAAATACCCAATTCCCGGCAATCGTTAGCGACGCGTTGCGAGATTTCAAGTTTCAACGGTTTTTTCATTAAATGTTTAAGTACGCGTTGACTGCCGGATTCGACCGCCAGCACCAGTTGCCGGACGCCTGCCGCGTGGAAAGCTTCCAGCATGGGGCGATCCAGCGCGTAAAGCGCCAGACCGCTCTGGTATGTCGAATGAAGATCGAGTTCTTTCAATGTATTCAGAATGGTGAAAACCCGGTTCCTGTCGCTCATAAAATGATCATCTTGAAAAATCAGCATGGTGGCGCCATATTTTTCCTTGAGCATCATAAAATCTGCACGTATGCGTTCGAGGCTGTGATAACGCATGTCTCGACCATGCACGGCATGAGAGGCGCAAAAGGTGCATTTGAAAGGACAGCCACGAGAAGTCATGACGTGGAAACTTCTTTCTTTCTTCGAAGTGGCAAAAGAAGTGACAACCAGATTGGCATTGTGCTGGTCGATGTCGCACAGGTCGTAATCGAAGAAAGGGATTTCATCCAGATTCTCGATAAAAGTATGCTGCGGCACAAAACCATTACAGGCTTTTTCCGGGGTGATCCATGATTTTGCTGTTTTGAAATATTCAAACGGATTCCCGGAACGCACGAGTTCCAGCATGGGTAATTCACCTTCGCCGTAACAAAGCGCATCGAAGGGTGATTTTTCGGGGGTGGGTAGGTAGATTTCCTGCCAGGCGCTGGTGGGAATGTTGCCGCCGCCAATGATAACGGTGTTTTCAAATACCTGACGCGCAGCCAATCCGGTTTCCATAAAATTCTGGAAAGCAGGGCTGAAGAGACAGGAAACGCCAATCAGATCCGGTTTGAAATCCAGTTGGCTCAAGCGATTTTGGGCAAAAGCGAAAAAACTGTCGTAATCAAAGCTTTGGCAAGCGACCGCTTCGATGTTGAAATCAATTAATTGAACTTCTACTTTTTCCCATTTTTTCAGAAAGGCGCTCATGGATAAAACACCAAGCGGCAAGTCGGTTGGCGGCAGGTTGTAAAACCTGCCGTCCTGTTTTTGGCTGACGCGCTGGTTATCATCGGGATTCGTGAATGCTCCGAAGGGGATGTGCATGGGGACAAGAAACAAAATTTTCATGGTGTTTTTTTCATGATCTGGATTTGCCGACATCAGCGGATTTCCAGTTTATTGTCACGCAAAACAGCAACTTGTAATGCGAGGTGTTTGTACTGGTCAAGAATGATGCGAACCACTTCATCGGAATAGCCGGCAGCCATGACGATAACGGCCTGTACCGGGTCGCTTTTCAGCGTAGAGGGCGGGACAATGGGCAGGTGTGTCGCCGGGGTGCATTTTCCTTGTTTGAAGGCAGCGGAATCCACGACGTAGCGCAGTCGTCTGGCAATGCCTGCGAGTGCGATGACAGCGAGCGCCTGATGTCCAGCCCCCCAAACGGCGACGCTTTGTGGCGGAAAGCGATCGAGAAAGGCGTTGAGCGCGCATTCGATCTGCTCGTGGCGCGTGTGGATGAGCGACAGGTCGACGGCGGGGCGTTTGCGTACCGTGGCGGACAGGATGTAGTCGTGCCAGATGCTGCGGCAATCCAGAATTTCAAAGCCAGCGGTTTGCAGGGTGTAACGCAGGGTGTCGGCAGTGAAGTAGGCAAGATGATCGCTGATGAATTCGGAATAAAGCCCTTGCCGCAAAATCATGTCGAAGTTCGGCGCTTCGATGAGGCCGATCGCGTGGTCTTCCAGATTGTTGCGAATCCCGCGCAGACTGGCGACGGGATCAGGCCAGTGTTCGATGAAATTGAAACTGGCGAAGGCATCGAATCGAGCCTGGCGCAGCCGTTGGCTGCTCTTGCCCAGGTAGGCGCGGCTTACGGAAAGGCCTGCTTGCCGACAGGCGGCGACGGAGAGGGGCGAATATTCGATTCCGTGCGTCTCTACACCCGCCGCTTGCAGCAGATGGAGGTATTCACCGCGTCCGCAACCGATTTCGAGGAGTCGTTTGCCGCGTAAATGATGCTGTTTGATCCAGTCGGCGAACTGCTCACGACGAAAGGCTTCCATTTCCGGGGAGTAGGCGGCTGCCCGGATGACTTCGCGATAATAGGGGACGGGCGTACCCGGAATCTGCACGAGACCGCAATATGTGCAGGCGTGGAGCCGCAAATCCGCGCCATGATCGCTGTTGATTTCTGCCGGGGTCGGAAAATTCTGCGCGGCGACGGGCATGTTTTCATAATGCAGCAACGGCGTTTGGGGGAGCAATGCGCGACAGACTCTGCAACGAGGAGCGGGGTGTTTCTTCCTCTTTATGGTCATGGCTGGTTTCTGGCCTTCAGTGACGCTGGCAACAAGGGAACCTGCATTTCTTGTTGCAGGACTTCCAGCGGTAGCAGTGGCGACATGTCTTCCAATGGCATGGAGAGCATGGAACCGTCGGCTTGCGGCAGGGCGGCGACTTTGGGGCTGAGGCTCTCGTCGGAAACGAGGCGTAGATCAATCAGGCGTAGCTTCGGCGTTGCCAACAGTTCCGCGAGCGCGGGGAGTTCGCTTGCGTCGTGGATGCGGAGGAAGGGCAAGCCGTAGGTGGCGGCGATTTTTTCGAGATCGGGCAGCAGCAAACCGGATTTTGGACCGGAGGCGATGTAACGTCCGGCAAAGTAGTTGCGTTGGGTGTTGCGGATGGAGGCGTAGCCGCCGTTATTCATGATGATGAGGGTGATGGGCAGTTGCAGGGCGGCGAGGGTGGCGAATTCTTGCAGGTTGAGTTGCAGGCTGCCGTCGCTTTCTACGGCGACCATCGGTTTTTTGCCGTTGGCGAGACAGGCGCCGATGGCGGCGGGCAGACCGTAACCCATCGCGCCGAGGCCGGAAGTGAGGAAGACGCGCTGCCCTTCCTTGTTGCGAAACAGGGTGTAGAAGAATTCGACTGCGAGACCGGAACTGCCGGTGCCGACAAGGGTGTGGGCAGGGATGGCGTCGGAGAGGGCGTCGATGAAATGGGCGTGATGAATGGGGCCGGTTGTCGGGAAGGCTTGACCGTCATTGGCGCGATAGCGGTTTTTCCAGTCGGCGCAACGGGCGAGCCAAGCCTTGCGGGGCGCGTTGTTTTTCGGTATGGAATGCGCGAGGGCAGCAATGAGTCGTCCGGCGTCGGCGGTGATGGCAAGGTCGATGTCCATGTCGAGCTTGCCGATTTCGTTTTGGTCAATGTCGACCACAATTTTTTTGGCGGCGCGGGCGAAGCCGCGCGGGCTGTAAGCGGTGATGATGTTGTCCAGACGGCAGCCGATGCTGATGAAGAGGTCGCAGTTTTGCACGGCGAAATTGGCGGCGCGCAAGGCGACGACACCGGGACGACCAACATTCAGAGGATGCTCCCAGGGCAGCAGGTCAAGGGCGTTCCAGGTGGTGACGACCGGAATTTGCAGGCGTTCGGCGAGTTCACGGAAGGCACGCGCCGCGCCGGAAAGCCGCACGCCGTGCCCGGCGAGCAGAAGCGGGCGTTCGGCTTGGGCAAGACGCTCCAGCAGACGGGCGGCGTCTGCCGCAAGGTCGGGGGCGGATTCCACTGTGGCGGGCGGGGTGTAGCCCGGAAGTGTTTCCGGGTCGATGGGCGCGCCCTGAATGTCGAGCGGGATGTCAAGCCAGACGGGGCCTTGTCGTCCCTGCGTCATTTCATGCAGGGCGCGTTCGAAGTGATAGCGTATCTGCTGCGGGTCGTCTACGGTGACGGCGTACTTGGTAATGCTGTTGACCAGAGGGAGGATGTCGACTTCCTGTACGCCGCCTTGTCGCAATGGTCGCCCCGATAGTCGGTCGGCGCGCTTGACCTGCCCGGAAATGACCAGCATCGGGATGGATTCGATCCACGCGCCCGCAACCGGTGTAATGGCATTGGTCGCGCCGGGGCCGGTTGTGACCATGCAAACACCGAAAGTCTCGCGTATGCGCCCCCAGGCTTCGGCGGCGATACCACAAGCCTGTTCATGGTGGCAGGGGATGGGGGTGAGGCGTTTTTCAGAGACGAGGGCATCGTTCAGGTGCATGGCACCGCCGCCCGGCAGCAGGAAAACATGTTCGACTCCGGCTTCTGCCAGCCGGGTCATGAGGTAGTCAGCGACGCGCATGGTTAGAGCCAGTAGGTCAAAAGCGTTTTGCGATGCGGATTGACCGTGATGGCGGGATCGGTGTAGTGCGAATCGTCGGGGTAGTGGGTGGAGGAAATTTCCTCGAACACCACGCCTTCTTGCGAGAAAAATTTGTGTTTGACGCCGCGTTGCACGGTGATGACATCGCCGCGTTTGGCTTCTTGCGGCACGCCGTCCAGCCAGACGGTCATGCTGCCATGTTGAATGACAAAGGTTTCTTCCTTGCGTTCGTGGTATTGCTCGGGGTGCGTTTGACCCGGCAGCATGGCGATGAGTTTTTTGCAGTATTCGCGGTTGACCACGGTCAGCATGACGAGTCCGAATTCCTGAAAGCGTTCCGCGCCGTAATGGTGGGAAATTTCGAGGTCGGATTGACCGGGCACGAGGATGTTGCCTGCGCTCAATAACTGGCGCACGGCGGTGACGGCGGCGAGGATGTGCGCGCGCTCATGCCGGACATCGGCCTCACTCGCCATCAGCGGGGTGCCTGCGGAAAGCGCCTGGCGGGCGACGTGGCGCGTGTATTTCGACCATTGATTGGCGGTAACTTGACCAGGTGCCGGGGGAAATGCGAAACAGACAGCATGGTCTTCAATGATGTCGCCAGCGGCAATATCCCGCGTTAAAAAGACGCCGCGCGAGAGGCTTTTCAGGCTGTCCGTTTCCGCCTGCGTGGCGGCAGGCCAGGTTTCATGACCGAGCAGTGTTTGGGCGCGACGGGCGGCTTCCAGCCACTGGCGTACCTGATCGGGGCTGGCGGAGTAGGCGTTCAGGGCGTATTTTTGCGTGGGCAGACCGACGTGTTTTTCAAAAACAGTCGCGCCTCTGGCGAGGGCGAGCATGACGGGTTCGGTCGCTTGCGGGGGTTCGTGCGTGGAAAAGCCAACCCGCGCTTCCGGATAACGCTGGAGGAGCGCCCCGACACGAGCAATGTGCAGGTTTTCCGGCGGGGTTGGATATTCGGCAACGCAGTGCATCAGGGTCAGACTTTTGGCGCGATGCAGGAAAAAGCTGACGACGTTATCGACCTCTTCTTGTGTCGCGCCTGCCGTTGAGGCGACGATGGGTTTGTCAGCGCGCGCGATGCGTTCCAGCAAGGGCCAGTCGGTGAATGAGCAACTGGCGATTTTGAGAATGTCGATGCCTTGCGCTTCGATCAGGTCGACCGATTTTTCGTCGAACGGCGTACAGGCGGTTTTGAAGCCGCATTCCCGCATGGCGTCAAGCAGGGCAGCAAACTGTTCGTGACTCAAGCGGGTTTCTTCAAAGCGTTTGACGTATTTCACGTCATCGCGGCCTTTGAAGCTGGCGTGAATGAAGGTGTCGAGGTCGCGGTACTGGAGCTTGAAGGCGAATTCAAATTCGTCGAATCCGGCGCAGGCGGCTTGCATGGCGCGAATGATGGCGATGCCATGCGCCGTGTCGCCCATGTGGTTGTTCGCCATTTCAAAGATGAACAGCGGTTTGGGGCTATGGGTATTGCCTGTGTTGGTTTGCATTTTGCCTGGTTTTTCCTGATTCGGGTTTGCGCGGAATTTTAACGCAATGTCCTTATTGTAGTCCGAAAAACTCGCGCAGACATTGCGTCGAGTAGGTGAGCATTTCTGTTGTCAGCGCCGGATGGCAGCCGATCCAGAATGTATCGTTCATGATGCGGTCGGCGTTTTCCAGTGTGCCGGAAACACGGAATTGTTGTCCGCGCATATAGGGCTGGCGGGTGAGGTTGCCTGCAAAAAGCAGGCGGACGCCGATTTTTTTCTGGTCGAGCCAGGAGAGCAGGTCGACGCGGCGAGTGGCGGCGGCGGGCTTCAGGGTAATGGGATAGCCGAACCAGGCGGGGTCGCTCTCCGGGGTGGCTTGCGGGAGCAGCAGAAAATCTTCGGCATCGGCGAGCATTTCAGTGAGCGCGGCAAAATTTTTCTTGCGCGCCGCGATGAAGCCTTCCAGTCGGTCAAGCTGCGCCAGACCCACGGCGGCTTGCATGTCGGTGATTTTGAGGTTGTAACCCAGATGCGAATACACGTATTTGTGGTCGTAACCATCGGGCAGTTCATCCCATTGCCATTGAAAACGTTTGCCGCAGGTGTTGTCGCGGCCGGGAGGGCACCAACAGTCGCGCCCCCAGTCGCGCAGGGATTCGACGGCGCGTTTCAAGGTCGGGTCGTTGGTGAAGACCGCGCCGCCTTCGCCCATGGTGATGTGGTGGGCAGGGTAGAAGGAGAGGGTGGCGAGGTGTCCGAAGGCGCCGACTTTTTTGTTGCGGTAAGTGGTGCCCAGGGCATCGCAGCAGTCTTCGACCAGCCAGAGATCGTGCTTGTCGGCGATGGCGCGAATTTCTTCGACGGCGAAGGGGTTGCCCAGCGTGTGCGCCAGCATGATGGCGCGTGTTTTCGGGGTGATCGCGGCTTTGATGGCGGCGGGCGTGGGGTTGTAGGTAGGGATGTGGCTGTCGACGAATACCGGCACGAGCCGGTTTTGCAGAATGGGATTGACGGTGGTGGGAAATCCGGCGGCGGCGGTGATGACTTCATCGCCCGGCTGCAAGGCGCGTTCTTTCAGGAGGGGCGAGGTCAGGGCGGAGAGCGCCAACAGGTTGGCGGAGGAGCCGGAGTTGCAGGTGAGTACATTTTGAACCCCCAGCCATGCCGCCAGCTTTGCCTCGAATTGCGCGTTGAAACGTCCGGTGGTGAGCCAACCATCCAGCGCCGCGTCGACCAGATTGACGAATTCATCAGCGCCGAGCGTCTTGCCGGAAGGCGGGACAGGGGTTTCGTTGGGCACGAAGGCACGTTGGGCGGTGGCTTCCTGAGCGTAGGCGCGGGTGAGTTCGAGAATCCGGGCGCGGAGTGAGGTTGAGGTCATATGGTTTTAACCGTGATTGCTACGGGAATACTGCCCGATTTGTTGCCGACAAAAATCCTGCATGTCTTTTCCATCCCGCCATGCCTGATGCCATGCGACCGTCTGGCGCAAGGCTTCTGGCAGGCGCCAGCGTGGGCGCCAGCCCAAACGTTCTTTGGCGCATGTGGCGTCGAGGCGCAGGAGGGCGGCTTCGTGCGGCAGGGGGGAGGCTTGTGTTGTGTACCGACTGCCTTGCCAGAGTTTGTGCAGTTGTTCGGCGAGTTCGCCGACGCTGACGCAATCTTCCAGTTCCGGACCAAAATTCCAGGCGCGGGCGAAGGTGGCGTCGGCGGTGATTTTTTCTGCCAGTCGCAAGTATCCTGCCAGCGGTTCCAGCACATGTTGCCAGGGGCGAACGGCGTGGGGATTACGCAGGATGGCGGTTTCATTCGCGGCGAAGGCGGCCAGCAGGTCGGGGACGAGGCGATGCGCTGCCCAGTCGCCGCCGCCGATGACATTGCCGGCGCGGGCGGTGGCAAGGGCGGCTGATTGACCGGGCTGCCCGAAAAAGGAACGACGCCAGGAGGCGGTGACGATTTCGGCACAGGCTTTGCTGCTGGCGTAGGGGTCGTAGCCGCCCAAGGGGTCGGATTCGATGTAGGCGTGCGTGCTTTCCACGTTTTCGTAGCACTTGTCGGAGGTGACGACGACGATGGCTTTGAGGTCGGGCAGTTGCCGTGCCGCTTGCAGCAGGTTGATCGTGCCCATGACATTGGTGGCGTAGGTGCCTGCCGGGTCGGTGTAACCGTCTGCCACCAACGCTTGCGCGGCGAGGTGCAGGATGATTTGCGGTCGGGCTGCGGTCAGCGCCGTCTGCAAGGCGTTCGGGTCGCGGAGGTCAGCGATGATGGAAGTCAGCGTTTCCTCCACCCGCGCCAATTCAAAAAGATTGGGCGTGGTGGCGGAGGGCAGGGCGTAGCCAGTGACTTCTGCGCCCAGCGCGGAGAGCCAGAGCGCCAGCCAACCGCCCTTGAAACCGGTATGCCCGGTGAGGAAAACCCGTTTGCCTTGCCAGAAGGCGGGGGAAGGAAGCGCGGCGTTCATGCTCACCAGACTTTCCAGGGCGCGTTTCCGGATGCCCAGAGCTGTTCGAGCAGGGTCTTGTCGCGCAGGGTGTCCATCGGTTGCCAGAAGCCGTGGTGCTGCCACGCTGCCAGTTGCCCCTGGCGGGCGAGTTCGTTCATGGGGGCGCCCTCCCAGGGCATGTCATCGCCGTCAATCAAGTCAATGACGTGCGGTTGCAACACGAAAAAGCCGCCATTGATGTAACCGCCTTCACCCGGCGGTTTTTCCTGAAAATGGATGACCCGCTCGTTCTGGATTTCCATCGCGCCGAAGCGTCCCGGCGGCAGTACGGCGCAGGTTGTGGCAGACAGACCGTGCTGACGGTGAAATTCAATTTCCGCCGTGATGTCGACATCGGTAACGCCGTCGCCGTAGGTGAAACAAAAAGTTTCGTCCGGATTCAGAAAATGGCGCACGCGCCGCAAGCGTCCGCCCGTTTGGGTGTTCTCGCCGGTATCGACCAACGTGACTCGCCAGGGTTCGGCGTGACGTTCGTGGACTTCCATGCGATTGTTGACCATGTCGAAGGTCACATCTGACATGTGCAGGAAATAGTTGGCAAAGTATTCCTTGACCACATAACTCTTGTAGCCCAGGCAGATGATGAAATCGTTGATGCCGTGCGCGGCGTAGATTTTCAGGATGTGCCAGATAATGGGCTTGCCGCCGATTTCAATCATCGGCTTGGGCTTCAAGTGGGATTCTTCGCTGATGCGGGTACCAAGCCCCCCGGCCAGAATGACGGCTTTCATGTTGATGTGTTTTTTTCCTGCGAATTTTTCTTTCATGGCGGGCGATTGTATTAGCTTGGGATGCAAATTCAAAATTCATCGGAATTCGTCTTTTCTCGCGCCGGGGGTTGCCCACATGAAACCCCCGCAAATACAGGGTAATCCAGGGATCAGGTGACAGGTGTCAGGTGTCAGTACTTTCTGAAGGCTTTGCCGCCCCTGATTCCTGGAAGCCATCTTCAGCTTTCTGCGTGAGGATGGCAAGTCGCGTTAAACTCGCGCCTTCGTTTGTCGCCAAGTGTCGGAGAGCACCTTGAGTTATACCGCCCAATCCATCGAAGTCTTGAAAGGTCTTGACCCCGTGCGTCATCGTCCGGGGATGTATACCCGCACGGATTCGCCGCTGCACATTATTCAGGAAATCATCGACAACGCCGCTGATGAGGCGTTGGCGGGATTCTGCAAACGCCTCGACGTGACCTTGCATCAAGACCAGTCGGTTTCCGTGCGCGATGACGGGCGCGGCATTCCGGTGGAAATTCATCCCGCCGAAGGCGTGCCTACCGTGGAAGTGGTGTTTACTCACCTGCACGCGGGCGGAAAATTCAACAAGAACGATGGCGATTCCGCCTACCGCTTTTCCGGCGGGCTGCACGGCGTCGGCGTTTCCGTCACCAACGCTTTGTCGACCCGTCTGGAAGTGGAAGTCACCCGCGACGGCGCGCGTTACCGGATGGCGTTTTCCGGCGGGGCGGTGATTGAACCTTTGGAGAAGACGGGCGAGGCGCCCAAAAAAGCCAGCGGCACCTGGGTGCGGGCGTGGCCCGACGCGCAGTTTTTCGATAGCCCGCAAATTTCGCTCACGGAACTGGAACGCCTGCTGCGCAGCAAGGCGGTGCTGCTGCCGGGGTTGGAAGTGAGCCTTGCCGTCGAGGGCGGTGAAACCCGTCGCTGGTGTTTCAGTCAGGGGATGCGGCAGTATCTCGCCGAGCAGATTCAGGATGAACTCGCCGCGCCACTGTTCGCCACCGAAAAATACGCCCCCGCCCATGATGAAAATTTCCCGCAGGGCGCGGGCGCGGCATGGGCGCTGTGCTGGACGACGGAAGGGGCATTGGCGCGTGAATCCTACGTGAATCTCATCCCCACCACGGCGGGCGGCACACATGAAGCGGGCTTGCGACAGGCGGCTTTTGAGGCAGTGAAAAGCTTTTGCGAGCATCACGCCTTGCTGCCCAAAGGGGTGAAACTCGCCGCCGAAGACGTGTTTTCGCGCATGAGTTTCGTGCTGGCGGCGCGGATGCTTGACCCTTCTTTTCAGGGACAGACCAAGGAACGCCTGAATTCCCGCGACGCCGTGGCGCTCATGCTGCGGATGGTGCGCGACCCGCTGGAATTGTGGCTGGGCGAACACCCGGACGCCGCGAAAAAAATCGCCGAACTCGCCATTCGCGCCGCCCAAACCCGCACCCGCGCCGGACAAAAGGTGGAAAAGCGTAAACAATCCGGTGTCGCCATCCTGCCGGGCAAGCTTTCCGACTGCCAATCCGAGGATTTGAGCCGCAACGAGCTTTTTCTGGTCGAAGGCGATTCCGCTGGCGGCTCCGCCAAATCGGGGCGCGACAAGGAAACGCAAGCCATCCTCCCCCTGCGCGGCAAGGTCTTGAATACATGGGAAATTGAGGCGGGCAGCCTGTTCGCCAATCGGGAGGTGCATGACATTGCCGTGGCGTTGGGCATCGACCCGCACCTGCCAGGCGCCGATGACGCTGTGCTCGCCAACCTGCGCTACGGCAAGGTGGTCATCATGACCGACGCCGACGTGGACGGCTCGCACATTCGCGTGTTGCTATGCACCCTCTTTTATCGCCATTTTCCCAAGCTTGTGGAACATGGACATCTCTATTTCGCGCAGCCGCCGCTGTACCGTCTGGACGTGCCGGGGCAGGGCAAGAACCGCCCGATCCGCAAAATTTACGCGCTGGACGAAGTCGAACGCGAAGCCGCGCTGGATAAACTGCGTCTGGAAAAAATCAAACCGGAATCCGTCGGCATTTCCCGTTTCAAAGGTTTGGGCGAAATGAACCCGGAACAACTCTGGGAAACCACCATGTGCCCCGACACCCGCCGCCTGATGCGCGTGCGCCTGCCCCTCGCCGCCGAAGCCGGTCCGGTGATGAACATGCTGATGAGCAAAAACGAAGCCGCCGGACGACGGGCGTGGATGGAAGAAAACGGGGCGCTGGTGGGGGCGGAAGAGTGATTCGCCGGGAGCGCCGGCGTCCCCGCCGGCGGGTTTGGCTCCGAACGGGAAATCTTAAAACCGCCGGCGGGGACGCCGGCGCTCCCAGAGCGCCGCATTGTCACCTGACACCTGTTTCCTGCCACCTGTCCTCTGCTATAGTGCCGATTTTGTCGGCGGGGGCATCCGGCTTCTGCCCGTTTTTTGCGCGAAAGTTGCTGTTATGGACATCCATCAAATTCTTGAACATCTGCCGCATCGTTATCCGTTTCTATTGGTCGACCGGGTGCTTGAACTGACGCCGGGCGAATCCATTCACGCCTATAAAAATGTGACGGTCAATGAACCCTTTTTTGTCGGGCATTTTCCGCATCATCCGGTCATGCCGGGGGTGTTGATCATGGAGGCGTTGGCGCAGGCGGCGGGGATTTTGTCGTTCAAGACGATGGGGGCGAAACCCACCGATGATTCGGTGTTTTATTTCGTGGGCATTGATAACGCCCGCTTCAAGAAACCGGTTGCGCCGGGAGATCAATTGCATCTGCACGTCACCATCGAACGCCAGATGCGCGGCATCTGGAAATACAAGGCGGTGGCGAAGGTGGACGGCGAAGTGGCGGCGGAAGCCAACCTGATGTGCGCCAAGCGCGATCTGGAGTAATGGCGTGAGCGCGAACATTCACCCCGCCGCCATCGTGCATCCCGACGCCCGCATTGCGGACGACGTGGAGATCGGCGCCTATTCCATCATCGGGGCGCATGTCGAAATCGGCGAGCGTACCCGGATCGGGTCGCACGTGGTCATTACCGGACACACCCGCATCGGGCGGGAAAACCGGATTTTTCAGTTTTCTTCGCTGGGCGAAGCGCCGCAGGATAAAAAGTATTCCGGCGAGCCGACCCGCCTCGAAATCGGTGACCGTAACACCATCCGCGAATTCTGTACCTTCAACGTGGGCACGGTGCAGGATGCGGGCGCAACGCGCATCGGCAACGACAACTGGATTATGGCTTACGTGCATATCGCGCATGATTGCCAAGTCGGGCATCACACCACTTTCGCCAACAACGCCCAGCTTGCCGGACATGTGCATATCAACGATTGGGCGATTCTGGGCGGCTACACCGGCGTGCACCAGTTCTGTCGCGTCGGCGCGCATGTGATGACGGCGGTGGGGACGGTCATTTTGCAAGACGTGCCGCCCTATCTGATGGCGGCGGGCAATACCGCCTCTCCTTACGGCATCAACGTCGAAGGGCTGAAACGGCGCGGCTTTAACGCCGATTCCATTACCGCCTTGAAACGCGCCTATCGCGCCATCTACAAATCCGGTCTGATGCTGGACGAGGCGAAGGCAAAACTGGAAGAGATGGCGAAAGAAGCCCCGGATGTGCAACTTTTCCTCGATTTCTTTGACGTTTCCAAGCGCGGCATTATTCGATGAGCGAGCCGGTTCCTGTTGTTCGTATCGCCATCGTCGCCGGTGAAGCTTCCGGCGATTTGTTGGCGAGCCACCTGATGGCGGCGTTGAAGGAAAAATTGCCGCAGGTTTCCTTTTGCGGCATCGGGGGGCCAAAAATGCTGGCTCAGGGTTTTGACGCCTGGTGGCCGCTGGAAAAGCTGGCGGTCATGGGCTACGTGGAAGTGCTGAAACGCTACCGGGAAATTTCCGGCATCCGCCGCGCCCTGAAAGCGCGGCTGCTTGCCGACAAGCCCGACCTGTTCATCGGCGTGGACGCGCCCGATTTCAATCTCGGTCTGGAAACCGATTTGCGGCAAAAGGGGATCAAAACCGTGCACTACGTCAGCCCCTCCATCTGGGCGTGGCGCGGCAGTCGCATCAAAAAGGTCGCCAAAGCCGCCGACCGGGTGCTGGCGCTGTTTCCGATGGAGCCGCCGCTGTACAGACGCGCTGGCGTGCCCGTCACCTATGTCGGGCATCCGCTGGCGGATCAGATTCCACGCCAGACCGACAAAAAACAGGTACGGGACAAGCTGGAGTTGCCGAACGACCGCCCCATTTACGCGCTGCTCCCCGGTAGCCGCCAATCGGAAGTGAAAGCGTTGAGCGATACCTTTATCGCCACGGCCAGGCTGATTGACGCGCAAACGCCGAATGCGCTGTTTCTCGTGCCCTTCGTGACGCGCGAAACCCGTCTGGAATTTGAAGCCGCGCTGTATCGACAGGACGCGACAAAGCTGCCGTTCCGCCTTTTGTTCGGTCACGCCCAGGATGCGATGGGCGCTGCCGACGCGGTACTGGTGGCAAGCGGCACGGCGACGCTGGAAGTCGCCCTCGTCAAACGCCCGATGGTCATCACCTACAAACTTTCACCGCTGACCTACCGCCTGATGAAACGTCGCGCCTATCTGCCCTACGTGGGGTTGCCCAATGTGCTCGCCGGACGTTTTATCGTGCCGGAACTGTTGCAAAACGACGCCACCCCGGAAAAACTCGCCGAAGCGCTGATAAAAGAAGCCACGCCGGAACGGGCGACGGAACTGAATATTGAATTCACCCGCATCCACGATGCGCTGCGCCAGAATACGGCGGAAAAGGCGGCAGGGGCGGTCGTGGATTTGCTGAAGGGGTAATTCAGGGATCAGATGTCAGGTGACAGGTGACAGTAATCAGGGGCGGCAAAGCCGCCAGAAAGTACTGACACCTGTCACCTGATCCCTGATACCTGCGTCGCCATCGCTCCCGGCGCGTAGCTTGGGTAAGCGAAGTTGAACCTGACGGTTGTGAACATCTACGCGAAGCGCCGCTCACCCATTTGCGGCAGTTGTTATTTTTACGGCGCGTTGCGCCAGAGGATACTCATGCCTGAATTAGCATCTCTCCCATCCGGCGTTTGCGGCATCGACGAAGCCGGACGCGGACCACTGGCGGGGTCGGTGGTCGCCGCCGCCGTCATCCTCGACCCTGATAAACCCATTCCCGGATTAAACGACTCCAAAAAACTCACCGCCCGTCGCCGTGAACAGTTGGCAAAACTCATCCGCGAACAGGCGCTGGCGTGGGCGGTCGCGGAAGCCAGCGCGGCGGAAATCGACGCAATCAATATCCTGCAAGCCAGCTTTCTCGCCATGCAGCGCGCCGTCGCCGCCTTGAAAATTCAGCCCGTAGCCGCCGTGGTCGACGGCAATCGCTGCCCCAAACTCGCCATGCCCGTGAGTGCCGTGGTCAAGGGCGACGGCAAAATCGCCGCCATCGCCGCCGCCTCCATCCTCGCCAAAACCGTGCGCGACACAGAAATGCAGGCATTGCACGCGACCTATCCGCAATACGGCTTCGACCGTCACATGGGCTATCCCACGGCGGCGCACCTGGCGGCATTAAAGTTGCACGGCGTCTGCCCGCAACACCGCAAAAGCTACGCGCCGGTCGCCGCTTTATTAGCGCAGCCGGAATTATTTTCAGCTTGAAAACAAGTTGTGTGTATTGTGTGTATCATTAAGCCATGAATCGCGCCGACCTCATCCGCCAACTTTTATCTGCGGGCTGGTCGCCAAATTGCTGAAACAAGCTGGTCTGAAATGAAAGGCTCCTGCTCATGAAATATCCGATTGCAATTGAACCCGGCGACAAAACGCACGCCTTTGGCGTCGTTGTGCCCGACCTGCCCGGCTGTTTTTCGGCAGGTGACACGCTGGACGAGGCGATGGACAACGCCAAAGAAGCCATCGAGCTATGGCTTGATGCTGCGCTTGACGACAACGAAGCCATCCCGTCGCCGCATCCGTTGGACGAACACCGGGACAATCCAGAATTTTCGGGCTGGATATGGGCGGTCGTGGATGTGGATATGGCGACCTTTTCCGATAAGGTAGAGCGCGTCAACATCACCCTGCCAGCCCGCATTCTGCGCCGTATCGACGCGGCAGCGATGGCGGCGGGGGAATCCCGATCCGGCTATATCGCCCGCTGCGCGCTCCGATGATAAAAACCATCGCCTCACGGGAAAATCCCGCTTTCAAAGCCTGGAAAAAACTGGCGCAGTCGGGGCGCGAGCGCAAGAAACAGCGGCAAGCGCTGCTCGAAGGCGTGCATCTGGTCGAATCCTGGCATACGGCATATGGGATGCCTGTTTGCCTGCTGGCGAGTGAAAAAGGTAGCACACGCACCGAAATTGTCGGCTGGTTGGCGGCGGGCGAGCGTCAGGGCGTGGAATGCGTTGTATTGACCGATGCCCTGTTCGCCGAGCTTGCCGACACCGAAACGCCCGGCGGACTCATTGCCCTCGTCAATTTGCCGGACGCGCAAGAACCGCCCGCGCCGGACGCCGACAGTCTGCTGCTGGACGGCGTGCAAGACCCCGGCAACCTCGGCAGTCTGCTGCGCACGGCAGCGGCGGCGGGATTCGCGCAAGTGCTGCTGTCCGCCGACTGTGCCAGCCCGTGGTCGCCCAAAACACTGCGCGCTGGACAAGGCGCGCATTTTCAGTTGCAACTGCACGAAAACGCCGACTTGCCTGCATTTTTAGAGGCATTTCAAGGGATCGGTCTGGCCACGACGCTGGAAGATGCCGAATCCCTCTATGACGCCCGGTTTGGTCATCAACCCCTCGCGTGGGTATTCGGTTCAGAAGGGCAGGGCGTGAGCCGGAACGTGCTGGCAGCGGCGCAAAAGCGCATCCACATCCCCATGCCGGGCGCGAAAACCGTGGAATCCTTGAACGTCGGCAATGCTGCCGCGATATGCCTTTTTGAAACCCTGCGCAGACGGCAATTCAGGTGTCAGGTGTCAGGTGACAGGTGACAGGTGACAGGTGACAGTTATCAGGGGAGGCTTTGCCTCCGAAAGTACTGACATCTGTCACCTGATGCCTGATCCCTGCGCCGCTACGTTCCTCGCTTTTGACGGCAAGTATGGTTTCTCGTAGGTTGGGTAAGCCGCAGGCGCAACCCGACATTGGCGATTCATCGCGCGCAACCTGCCAGATACCGGGCGGATGAGCAGATTGACGGATTAGTGTCGGGTTCAACTATGCTTACCGTCAAAAGCGAGGAGCGTAGCGACGCGGAGGGGGGTTGTCATCATCAGTCTGGTCGGCGTCCCCGCCGGCGGTTTCAAGATTTTTCGTGCGGAGCCAAACCCGCCTGCGGGGACGCCGGCGCTTCCAGGTCATTCGGCAGCAATTCCTTCAACACTTGAAACAACGCCCGAAACTGGCGTGGCGGTTTTTGTTCCGCCTGTTCCTTTAACGCCGCGCGGCGCAGTTGGCGCAGGCGGGTTAAATCGGCGGTGGGGAATTCGCGGGCGATTTCCGCGAGGGCGGCGGCTTCGTCGTCGAGCAGGCGTTGGCGCAGGGTTTCCAGACGGTGCAGACGGGCGATTTCGGCGGCGGATTCGCCGCGCGCCATCGCCAGGGCGGCGCGGATGGGTTCGACTTCCAGACCGCGCATGAGCTTGCCGATGTATTGCAACTGGCGGCGTTGCGCCTCGAATTTCGGAATGCGCTGATATTCCAGCACGGCGGCGAGCAAATCTTCATCCAGCCCCATGCGCTTCAACTGGTCGCGGGAAAGCTGCGTCAGCGCGCTGCCCACCTCCTGCAATGCCAGCATCGCGGCTTTGACCTGCGTTTTTGAGGGGCGACCGTCTTCGTCCGGCGTATCAACAGGGCGGGCATTCGGATTGTTGCGGTAAGGTTTTGGCATTGTTCAGGCGCGAGCGGGCAAAGGGGCTGCTATGATAGCGACCTTTTGGCTTTTGGCGGCGTTCTTTCATGGCGGACAAACAGTTTTCCCATTCTTTTTCCACCCTGCAACAACTGGCGGCGGATGCGCTCGCGCACGCCAGAAAAATGGGCGCGACGGCAGCGGGAGCGGATGTTTCCGAAGGGTGCGGGCAATCGGTGACGGTGCGTTGCGGCGAAGTGGAAACCATCGAATACAACCGCGACAAGGGGCTTTCCGTCAGTGTCTATCTGGGCAAGCGTAGAGGCTACGCCAGCACCTCGGATTTTTCGCCCCGCGCCGTGCGCGAAACGGTGGAAGCGGCGCTTGCCATCGCCCGCTTCACCGCCGAAGACCCTTGCTCCGGTTTGCCGGAAGCGGAATGGCTGGCGTTGGGCGAACAACCTGACCTCGATCTTTACCACCCCTGGGATTTATCGACCGAAGACGCCATCGCGCTGGCGGCACGCTGCGAGGCGGCAGCCTTTGCCGCCGACAAACGCGTTGACAATTCCGAGGGCGGCAGCGTTTCCAGCCAGCAGGCACAGTTTGTGAGCGCCAATTCCCTGGGGTTCATGGGCGGCTATCCGACTTCCCGCCACTACATCGCCTGTTCCGTCATCGCGGGTCGCGCCGACGCCATGCAGCGCGATGATTGGTACAGCACGCACCGCAACGCCAAGCTGCTGGAGACGCCCGAAAGCATCGGCGCAAAAGCCGCAGCGCGCGCCGTCGCCCGTCTGGGCGCGAAAAAAATCGGCACGGGCAGTTTTTCCGTGCTCTTTGAAGCCCCGCTCGCCGCCGGATTACTCGGACATTTCGTGCAAGCCGCGTCCGGCGGCGCGCTGTATCGCAAAGCCAGCTTTCTGGTCGACTCGTTGGGGCAAGCGCTGTTCCCCGACTTTTTCAATCTGAGCGAACGTCCGCACCTGTCCGCTGCCCTTGCCAGTTGCCCCTTCGACAATGAAGGTGTGCGAACCCGCGCACGCGAAGTGGTGCAAAACGGGGTGTTGCAAGGCTATTTTCTCAATGTGTATTCCGGTCGCAAACTGGGCTTGCCTACCACCGCCAACGCGGGCGGCAGCCACAACCTGATTCTGCAATCCGGTGGTCGTGACACAGGCGACCTCGCCACCCTCGTGCGCCGGATGGGGCGCGGGCTGCTGGTCACGGAATTATTGGGGCATGGCGTGAATTATGTGACCGGCGATTATTCGCGCGGCGCGGCGGGCTTCTGGGTGGAAAACGGCGAAATCGCGCATCCGGTCGAAGAAATCACCATCGCGGGCAATCTGCGCGACATGTTCAAAAACATCCGCGCCATCGGCAGCGACGTAGAACGACGCGGCTCACGCCAGACCGGTTCCATTTTGATTGAAGGCATGACGGTGGCGGGTTAGGCAGCGCATTCCATAATCATTATTACATTCTTTCACGCCCGCAAATAAACCGGATGTGTTAGGCTTCGACCTTTCAACAAGCATGTAGGGGAGGGAATACCGTGCAGGATTTTTCGTCATTGTGGCAAAATTACCTCGAATACTACCAACGCTCCTTGCAGGATATCGCGCGTCTGTGGGTGCCGAATCTTCCAACGGCAGATGCAAAAGGCGGGAACCCGCAGTTTGACCCCTTGAGCGCATTTTCTCCCGACGCATGGAGCGGACTCTTTGCTCCCTGGCTTTCTCAAGGTACAGCCAGCAATCCGTTCGATGCCGCCAGCAACCCCTTCGCCGGTTTTGCCGAAGCCACGCAAGCATCGTTGAAAGCCTTTGCCCCCTGGACAGACGCCCTCGCCGCTTTCGGCGCCGCCACGCAGCCGACCAAGACCAAGGCGGCAGCCAAGGAAGATAAAAACCTGACCAGCGCCGAGCGCGCCGTGAATGAAGCCATCAAGCGCAGCAAAACACAGGACATCTGATTTTCAGAGGTATACAAAAATAGACAAGGGCGGCTCACGAGCCGCCCTTGTTGTATTTGGGTTTGTCGTGAGTACCGCATGAAGATAAGATAAGCGCGTTGATCGGCTTACCGGGAAAAATTATGGACACCACATTGGTATCAACCAAAGGGCAGGTTGTATTGCCCAAGCGGATAAGGGATGCTCACCACTGGGAAACTGGACAGGAGCTTGCGGTCATCGACCTGCCCGATTGCGTCATCCTCAAAAAAATACCCTCGGCAAAAACAGCATGGAGCGATGTCGTCGGCAGGTTGGCGAAGTATCGCAAGGATAAACCGGTGACGGATGCAAACATGCACACGGCGGTGTTGGCAGAGGCGGCGGCGAGCTACAAACGGAGTCTGGAAGAATGATTGCCGTAGACACCAATATGTTGGTGCGTGTGGTGATGGGCGATGACGCGCTGCAAACCGCCGCCAGCTTGCGCGTGCTGCAAAGTGGGGAACCCGTGTTGTTGCTCAATTCGGTACTGCTGGAAACAGCATGGGTGCTCCAATCTGTTTATGAGGTTCCTCACGATGAAATCGCCGCCGTACTGTATGACGTGATGTGCATTCCGATGGTGATGCTGGAATTCCCCCTCACATTCGAAGCTCTGGCATGGTACCGCGACGGCATGGATTTCGCGGACGCCATCCATCTGGCAGGTGCGGCTTCAAGTTGCGAAAAGCTGATGACGTTCGATGCGGCTTTTGTGCGTAAAGCCAAGGGAAAAAATGCTTGTGAGGTTGTGAAGGCGGGGTGAGGTATAAACCCCTGCCGTCAAAAGCGAGGCGCGTAGCGACGCGGCAATCCAGACAACGTTTCAGAA
The DNA here is from genome assembly GCA_025997095.1 of Betaproteobacteria bacterium. Lineage (GTDB taxonomy): Bacteria > Pseudomonadota > Gammaproteobacteria > Burkholderiales > Rhodocyclaceae > Azovibrio. Next base: position 20,540 of record BNUD01000036.1, read on the forward strand.
AACCAAGGCAACGATGGGAACTTGAACCAATAAGGCGCTGGCAGTTTGAGTTTTCATTCATTTTTTCTTCCATGCGCTGCATGGATTGCCGCGTCGCTACGCGCCTCGCTTTTGACGCGGATGGGAGTCGCCGTCCACCTGGGAGTGCCGGCGTCCTCGCCGGCGGGTTTGGCTCCGCGCGGGAAATCTTAAAACCGCCGGCGGGGACACCGACGTTCCCAGGGTGGCGTAATAAAGTAGCGGGAGCATCCTGCTCTCCCACGATTCGCGCTCAACGCTTGTGGATCACCCCGGATTACTCCTCAAAAACATCCAGCCCCCGCGCCGCTGCTGCCACGCCGCCAGGCAAGGCGTGCGGGATGACGCCCAACAGCGGCGCGGGGATGAGGGTTTTCAGGGTGGCGAGGTTGTCGGCGTGGAAGGGCATGTCGGGGCGTATGTTGTTGGCAATCCAGCCAGCCAGCGAAAGTCTGCGGGCGAGGATGGCTTCGGCGGTGAGCAGGGCGTGGTTGAGGCAGCCCAGGCGCATACCGACGACGAGCATTACGGGCAGCCCCAGTTTTTGCGCCAGATCCGCGCTGTCGCCATCCGTTCCCAGCGGGATGCGAAAGCCGCCCGCGCCTTCCAGCAGTACCACGTCGGCTTGTTGCAGGGCTTGTTGCACGGCGGCTTCGATGACGGCAAATTCAATCTTCACACAGGCTTCCCGCGCGGCGATGTGCGGGGCGATGGCAGGGGAAAACAGATAGGGATTGCGGATGGATTCCGGCAGGGTGAGTTCGGGGCTGGACGCGGCGCGCAAGGCTTCGACATCTTCGTTTTTGCCGCTGGCATCGACGCCCGCCGCGACGGCTTTTAATCCTGCCGCCGTCAGTCCCGCTTGCCTTGCGCGGTGGAGCAGGGCGCAGGTGGGGTAGGTTTTGCCGACTTCGGTGTCGGTGCCGGTGATGAAAAACGCTTTTGCCATTTTCGTCACTTGCTCGCGTAGCAGATGAGGGTTTGGTAGGTGATGGGCAGACCGCGCGCGGTGCGGCGGGTTTCGTAGAGGGATTCCAGTTTCATCCACGCCTGACGCCCCATCAGGTTGGGGCGGCGGTAAGCGCCCAACTGGTTGGCGCCGATGGATTTGATGGCTTTCAGGAGGCTGCGTAAATCGTGGTAGTGGGCGACGCAGGTTTCGGTGCGAATCTGGATGTCGCGGAAACCCGCCTGTTCGAGGGCGGCGTGCCAGTCCGCTTCGTTCTGGAAGGGCAGGACGTGGCGATAGTCGTCGATCTGGGCAAAGGTTTCTTCGAGTTCGTGAAAAGTGCCGTGCCCAAGACTGGAAAGCGCCAGCGTGCCGTTCTGCCAGAGTACCCGCCAGGCTTCGCGGCTCAAGGCGTAAGGGTCGCACCATTGGGCGGTGAGATTCGACCAGTACAGCCCCGCCACTTCGTCTTTCAGGGGGATATGCTCGATGTCGCCGCAGACGCCGTATTCCAGTTGTTTGATATGCGAGAGCATGGCGGGGGAAAAATCCAGCGCGATGCGCCGCGCGGCGGGAAAACGCAGTCCCAGCATTTCCAGCCCGAATCCCGTGCCGCAACCGGCGTCGAGGATGATGGCGGGAATCAGCGTCGGCGGCAATCCGCCCACCAGTCGGGCGCTGACCCAGCGTTGCACTTTCGCCGCGCCATCGTAGGTGTTGGCGGCTTTGTTAAAGCTCTGCCGCACCACCCGTTTCGAGGGCAGGGAAGGCTGAACGAGCGGAGAGGCGCGGAGAATCTTCATAACGGGGGGAATTCTCGTAAAAACCGGAGCGCGGCAGCTCCGTCAGAGGGGGCGGATACAACAGGCGCAAAGGGCGCGTGCGCCTTGCCGGGGATAACGCGCAGCGTGGCGTCGGGCAGATGTCCCTCCAGCCAATGGGCGGCGGCGACGGGCATCAGGGGATCGTTTTCGCCGTGCACCAGCACAACGGGACAGGATACGCCTTGCAAGCCAGCGCGCAAATCGGCTTCAAACAGCCAGCCAAGACCCGCATCCAGCGCGGCTTGCGACATGGGGGAAGCGTGTTGCAACAGCCATGAGGCGGCTTCTGGCTCCGTGTCGCCCCGACAAAAGCTGCCGATGAAACGGGGCAGAATGGCGGCGGCGTCCTGCCGGATTTTCGCCATGAATGCCTTGAGTTCGGCGGGCGGACGCCCCCATTCCCAGCCTTCGCGCTGGATGAAACTGGGGGTGCAGCCCATGAGGGTCAGCCCCTTGACGCGCTCCGGCGCGGTCTGGGCGCAAGCGAGCGCCAACATGCCGCCCAGGGACCAGCCGCCCAAACGACAAACGGGGGGCAGGCTTTGCAGCAACGCCGCCACCGCCGCCGCGAAATTTTCCGGGATTTTTTCTGTTGTTTGATCGTCACCGCAGCCGGGCAAATCCCGACATTGCCAATCACTGCCCGCCAGCGCGAGATTCAGCGGAGCGCAGCCTAATCCCCATCCGGGGAGAAAAATGTTGGGGATGTTTTTTTGGCTCATGCCAACTCCCGCAAAGCCGCCGTCAATGCCGCCACGTCATCCTGCGTGTGCGCGGCGGAAAGCGAGATTCGCAGCCGCGACGTGCCTGCGGGCACCGTGGGCGGGCGAATGGCGGCGACCCACAAACCGCGTTCCCAGAGCGATTGGGCGAGCGCCTGCGCCTGTGCGTTGTCGCCCACCATCAAGGGCTGAATGGCAGTCTGCGAAGGCAGGAGTTGCCAGGGCAGGTCGGCGCAACCCGCCCGCAACTGCCGAATCAGGTTTTGCAAATGGGCGCGACGCGCATCGCCCGCCTGAATCAACTCCAGACTCTTGACCAACGCCGCAGCGACGGCAGGCGGCTGCGCGGTGGTGAAAATGTAGCTGCGCGCTTTTTGCAACAGATATTCGATGGCGATTTCAGAACCCGCGACAAACGCGCCGCCCACGCCAGCCGCCTTGCCCAGAGTGCCCATCAGCAACACGCGCGGATGGGCGGGGATATGGCAATGCGCGAGGCTGCCCCGACCTTCTTCGCCCAGTACGCCAAACCCGTGCGCGTCGTCGATGACCAGCCAGGCGTCGAAGCGTTCCGCCAGCGCGAACAATTCGGCAAGCGGCGCCAGGTCGCCATCCATGCTGAACACCGCGTCGCTGACGATGACCCTGGTCTTCGCCGCGCTCGCGGCAAGCAGCCGTTCCAGCGCCGCCATGTCGCCGTGCGGGTAGCGATGATGCCGGGCGCGGGAAAGCTGCGCCGCGTCAATCAGGGAAGCATGGTTCAGCCGGTCGGCAAAAATCGCGTCATCGCGCCCCGCCGCCAGCGTCGGCGTCACCGCCAGATTGGCGAGATAGCCGGTAGAAAACGTCAGGCAACGGGCAAAGCCGGTAAAAGCCGCGAGGCGCGCTTCCAACGCCGCGTGCGGCGTGAGATGCCCGCTGACCAGATGCGAAGCCCCGCTCCCCGCGCCCCACTTCATCGCCCCATCCGCCAACGCCCGCGCAATATCAGGATGTGCCGCCAGCCCCAGATAATCGTTACTGGCAAACGCCAACACCGCACGCCCCTCGACCACGGCGCGCGTCCCGCAAGGCGAATCCAGCAACCGCCGATAGCGCGTCAAACCAGCGGCGGCAAGGCGTTCCAACTCGGCGGTTAAAGAAATTTCCAGAGCGTGCATGTTTTAGAAAAGGGTGACGGGAGCGCCGCAGAGAAAAAAGCGGCGCATGGTACGTGCCTGGGTGGTTGGGAAATGGGACAGGGCAGAAAATCGCGCTACGTTAATACAAAAGCAGAGGGGCGGCAAGGTGACTTTTCCCGTGCTTTTCATGGTATTTCGCGTCATATTCCACTCACATTACACGCTGATGAATCAATCTCGTACCGTTTTCCATCTTCTCCCACAAGCGGCGAAGGGGTCAGGCAGGGCAGTTTCTTCGATCCCGCACTGTCTGAATTCCGTCCAAACTCGCAAAATCCTTGTCCAGTCGGTATCATGGCGAGCTGTTTTCATCCGTATCTGTGGTGTGCCATGACTTTTGACATCGACAACGCAACATCGCCTCGCGTGGCTCCGGTGGGCTGAAATGTCGCGTTGGCACGCCACCATCGAATTGTTGCGCCATTCCGGGCGGCAGCTTGTCACCATTACGCCCAGCGACCGCCCGTGGCAGATGCCGGTTGCGGCTGCGCTGGCGATGGGGTTGCCGCTTCTGGTCGGGTGCTATTTCGGGCATCTGGAGTTCGGGCTGATTTCTTCCTTGGGGGGCATGGTGTTCCTCAATTTGCCGGGCACGCCGATGCATCACCGGATGGTGCAAATCATGGCTTGCGCCTTCGCCATGTCGGGGGCTTACGCGCTGGGCGTGATGAGCCATCCCTTTCCGCCCGCGACGAAGGTGAGCATCACCATCATCGCGG
>BNUD01000037.1 GCA_025997095.1 Betaproteobacteria bacterium
CGCCGCCAAACTTCCGCGACAGCACGGTGGTGATCGCCGCCGTCAGCGTCGTCTTGCCGTGGTCAACGTGACCAATCGTGCCTACGTTTACGTGCGGTTTTGTCCGCGAAAATTTTTCTTTAGCCATCTCAACTCCCAGAACCAAACAAAAGGAAATTCGTTGTCAAAATTATGGTGCCCATGGGCAGGATTGAACTGCCGACCTCTCCCTTACCAAGGGAGTGCTCTACCACTGAGCCACATGGGCACGTCTTGAAAATTTTTTACTGCGGCGTTGCCGATGTTGCCATTACTGCCTGCCGCAAAGCCTGGATTGGAGCGGGTGAAGGGAATCGAACCCTCGTCTTAAGCTTGGAAGGCTTCAGCTCTACCATTGAGCTACACCCGCTTCACCTTGCTCCATCAGCCTGGCGCAACCATTGCAACGACATGGTGGAGGGGGAAGGATTCGAACCTTCGTACTCATAGAGGGCAGATTTACAGTCTGCTGCCATTAACCACTCGGCCACCCCTCCAGACAGAAACGCAGCATTATCCTGATGGACACGAGGGCTGTCAACAGAATTTGAAGGGCACGACTCTACATCTCTCACGCCCTCAACCCCTCCATATCCCGAATCAACTCACTGGCGGCGATGGCGTCCAGTCCGGTAAAAGGTTTGGGGTCGCTGATTTCGCCCCAGTGTGTTTTTTTGCCGAATTGCACTGCGCCCAGGGTTTGCTCGGGATATTCGTCGACCATGCCGACGATGATACCGGGGTCAAGGTCGAGTTCGATCACGTTGCCGTCGCAGAGTGGCTTGAGGAAATACCAGATGCTGCCGCCGTCCTGCGCTTCGCCGCGTCGCCAGCCTTTGTTTACCAAGCCGAGCACGCGGCCTGTGGGTGCCTCGACGCCCTTCCAGCGTTCCAGTTTGAGCGCGGATTTTTCGGTATCGGTGAGCGTATAGGTGTCGCGTCCGATCTGGGAGAACGGTTGCAGCAGCTCGTAGTCGGCGAAGATTTGGCCGAAGGCGGCGGCGTCCTGCGCGGGAATTTCCAGCGCGTGCGGAACGCCGATGTGCAAGGTTTCGTCTGCGGGTAAATCGAACGGTTCATCGTCGGCGGTGGTGTAAGCGCCATCTTCGTCCACGCGGAAACAAGCCTGCAACTGACCGCCATCAGCGCCTTCGTCACCCACCCGATATACGCCCCAGATCAGCCGCTGCACCAGATAGCGCACCAGCGGATGACGGGCGATAAAGGCGGCAAAGACTTCGGGTGTCCAGCGACGACGGGCGCACATGGCGACTTCCAGCCGCAGCACTTGCTGGCTGGCGATGGTGCGGGCGTCTTTTTTCAAGAGCTTGAAACGTTCGACCGCCGCTTTGGAAAGTTCGGCGTCGTCGGTCTTTTTGGGCTTGGGTAAATCGGGCAGCCGCGCGCCGGGATGGTCGCCGTCCATCTCGCGCACATAGGGCTTCAACGCTTCATCAAAACCGACCCGGAAGCGGCGTGTGCCGAAGTCGAGCAGCAGCGCACCCTGTTCATCCAGCCCCAGGTCGGGGGCGAGACGGTCTTCCAGCTCTTCGAGGGTGAGATTGCGCTTTTCGGCGATGGCGGCAATTTTCTCCCGCGCCTTGTCCTGCAAGCCTTTGAATTTGACCTTTTGCGCGATGCCGTTCAGGAGCATTAACGCCACGTCGGTGCCGATGTTTTCCAGCACGGTGAGGCCGGTCACGGCGCGGGCGTGCGCGGCTTCGCCCGGCCAGGCGCGGATCAGCGGGGTGAGCTTGCGCGCGGTGTCGTCGTTGCCCACAAACCCGAGGATGGTGAGCGCCCAGCCCTCTTTGGCGGGCGCGCCCGCTTCGAGCCAGGCGTTGAAGCAATCCCAGGCAAAATCGGCGAGCGAATCGGGGCGACAGGCGGCCTTGACCTGTTCGATGCCGGGATAGACGCCTTCGTGCGTCGGGAAGGTGAACATTTGTCCGAGATGTTCCAACGCCTCGTCCGGCAAGGCTTTGCCGTTGGCGAGCACGGGGCGCGACCAGAAGCGGGGCAGCCAGAATTCCGGCAGCGACTGGCGCTTGGCGGGGAAACGGTCAAGCGGGTTTTCGTTCAAGAGGGCGGCGAGCGCCATGCCAACCCCATCGACTTCGCTTTGTTCGTAGCGGGCGGCGACCTCCTTGAGCATCGCCTCGTGCCCTTCGGCGGCGAGCAGACGCAGCGCGGCGGCCGCGCAGTCGCGCGCTTCGCCGGGTTTGCCCAGCGCGGGCGCGATGAGGCCGCAGGCGGCGTGTTCGGGGTATTTCAGGAGCCAGGCGCGTCCGCCCTCGCGCAGCGTTTTCATTTTGGTATAAGCGCGCGCCATCGGCTCGGCGAGTTCGACCGCGCCATAATTGAGCGCGACTGACAGGGCCGAGGCCGGAAAGCGCCGCGTCTCGGCAATGAGACCCGGCAAGGCGTCGATACCCAGATGGGCCATGAGGAAGTCGAGAGGGTATGTCTCCGACTGTCCGGCGAGCGTGTTCCAGAACGCCAGCGCGATGTGGCGCGGCAGCAGCGGCACGTACAGTCCTCGGATTGGTGGTTCGCGGAAATATTCCAACTCTTTTCGGAGAATTTCCTTCATCTCGCCCCAGGCCGCGATAAACGCCTCTGCCCTGGCGTCGCCCTCGCCCTCGTTCTCAGCCTTGGTTCCGCCGGGCTGTAAGGCGGCGATTGCCGCATCCTTTTGCGCCCGGTATTCCTGATTGCGACCGGGGAAGAGGTCGTTGACCAGCGTTTCCGTGCTCTTTTGCGCGTCGGCAAAATGTTGCTGCTCCCACTCATTCAAAGAAGAAAGCGCGCGCTCCCGCGCCCCTTCCGACCAGTTTTCCACCGGGGGCAGGTCGAGCGGCGCGAGCGCGAGCGCGGCGGCGGCTTTCTTCTGCTTTTTGGCGAGCCAGGGCGGAGAGGCGAGTGCTTCGGGCAGTTCTCCGGTTTCTGCCACTTCCTGCGGACTCAGACGCCGATCGATGACGCCTTGCGCTGCCGCGTCCAGCCAGGGGCGGACGATTTCCACGACGGACGTGTGGGCGCGCAACAGGCGTGTCAGCGCGGGCGTGACCAGCCCCGCGTCTTTGCCGCCCGCCGCCACGAAGCGGGACAAAGCCACCATCGCCGCCTGCGGCCAGCGCTCCGCCGCCAGCGAGAGGCGCGACAGCGCGCCCTTGTCGCTGCTGGCGACACGAGCAAGCGCGGTGATCGCTTCGGGCGTGCCGATGACCGCCAGCGCGTCGCCCGCCGCTTCCTGTTCCGCGCCGCGTTCCAGCACGGCCACGGCGTCCGTCCCGCGCTCCTGCACCAGCGTCGCCACGAGCGCGGTGTTCTGCCAAAAGGCGCTGTAGGTGTCCTTCTTCTTTTTGGCGAGCCGCGCGATCACGTCGGGGTCGGTGGCGGTGGAGAGCAGCCAGTGCAGCGAATCGGGCGAATCATTCGGCGGCAACGCCAGCAGGGTCTCCGCCAGCCGATTGGAGAGTTCGGGTTCATCCGGCAGCAACAGCGCCATCAGCGGCTGGCGGCTGGGGTGGAGCCGGGGCAGCGCGGCTTTGATCTGGTCGGCGCAAAGCCGCCATTCGGCTTCGGACGCTTGCGCGAGATATTGGCGCAGCGCCGCTTCCGCGCCTTCCAGTGGCGCGTAATGGTGCGACTGCGTGACCGTGGCGGAAAGGCGCAGTACGTGTCGGCTTGCCGCATATTCGCGCTCGCACTGGATGGCCTGTGCCGCGAGCCAGAGGTCGATGGTTTGCGGCAAGCCGTATTGCGCCACCAGATAGTGCGTCAGGGCGTCTCCCATCTCGGCATCGCTGCTGCTGTACCCGCTCAGAATCAGGGCGAGCCACAGGGTATCGGCTTCGCTATCCGGTTCGGGTTGCGCGGATTGCGCCTTCATGCGCGCTTCCAGGCGCGTCAGCGCGGGACGAAAAACCGCGTCGCTGCTGTCGATGCAGAGGCGGGTAGAGGTTCCTCCGTGCAAGAAGCAGGGAGGCAACATCATCTCGCGGCAGACTTCGCCCCACGCCGCCGCCAGACTTTTTTCCTGGATGGGCTGCGGAAAGCGGCGCGAGGCGTAAACGGCGACCTGCATTTGCGCGCTGAGGCGGACGGCGTTCGCCGCCCAGGGCGGCGCAGCGGGGTCGGGCGGCGTGTCGGGAGAGGCGGGGGCGTTGGCGGTTACGAGAGCCGCCGCGCGGTCGATCTGATGGAGCGCACACGCTTTCGCACCCTTGGCGACTTCTCCTCCGCACCACCACGAAAACCCCGCCGACCGAAAACGGCTCACCGCCATCGTCGCGCCGCGCTCGCTGACCTTGTATTGGCGTTTGATTTTGGCGACGGTCAACGAATCCCCCGGCTTCAGTGTCTCATCGGCAATGGCTTGGCACACCGCCGCGAAAACCCGCTCGACCTGCGCGTCCAGGGATTCGGTGGCGGGGATGGCATCTTCGGCAGCGGGTGTTTCGGCGCTTTTGATCGTGGCGGGTACCGCTTGCTCCCGGCGCGTTGTACTGGGGGAGCAAGATGCTCCCCCAGCTTTTTCCGGCGTTTTGCCGATGCCCTCACCTGCGGGCGCGTTTACTTCCGCGTAACCCTTGCCGATTTTCTCCTTCACCAGCTTGTCCAGCGTCGTTTGGGCCTTGGCGGCGTCGTCAAAGCTCTTGGTCTGGCTCTGCCCCGCCGTGCCGATGCGACCCCAGCGGAGATTCAGATCGCGCTCCGCCTGTTCAACTTCCCAGAATTTGCTGGATTTGCCTTCGATGAGTTCAAAACGTCGCATCGCGTCTCCTTCGGAAAATGTGGAAAAGATATCAATATGATGAACAAAAACGAGAGACTATCCGCCGCGCGCCATTTCCTGCAAGTGCAAAATCACCGACGCGAGCAGGCCGGGCAGGTGGTCGCGTCCTGCCCGCCAGTTTTCGTCCACGGCGCGCAAACTTTGCGCGGATTGGGTCAGCCCCGCGCCCGCGAGTCGTTCGCTCTGTTCCCTGAATTGCCGCGTCAAATCGCCCGCCTGATGGCGCAAGCCCTGACGGAGCAGATGCGCCAGCCATTGCAGGGTGGCGTCGACCCGCGCGTGCCAGCCTTGCGGGGGCGCGTCGTCGCCTTGGGGCAGCACCTGTGCCTGGGGCGGCGGCGCTTCGGTTTGCGGCACGATGGCGCGCTGTTCGGTGATGAGCGCCAGCGGCAGCATTTGCGCCTCGCCCGCGAGCAGCCGCACGGGGCCAGCCACCGCGCGCAGCGCGCCCCATTCGCCCGCAAGCGCCCGCGCCAGCGCATCCACGGCGTGCGGCGCGGCGGCGCGGTGCGGCAGGGCAAGGCGCATGACGGGCGCGGCCTCGTCGTCTTGCAAACTCGCGTGCAACACCTGCGCGGCGGCGTCCCAGCGCCAATCCAGCAGGGTCAGCACGCCGGGCGCCAGCACGTTCACCATGCCCGCCACATGGCGTGGCCGGGTGAATTCAGGCGCCTGGGCAGTCAGGTGGTGCGTGAGCGCGGCAATGCTGCGTTGGCATAGCGGCTCCGAGAGGGCATCCCAGGCGGCGGGCGACAAGGGCAGCACGCCCGTTTTGCGCGTTTTGCGCGCTGTGCCGCCAATCTCCAGCACGCCGTTGGCGCGGCGTGAGGCCGAAGCGGTCAGCACCTGCCCCGCCGCGAGTTGATGCAGCGGCACGCCCGCCACCCGCCGCGTTCGCGCTGAGGGGGCTGCCCCTGCCGTGCGCGGCCACTGGCGTTGCAAGACCATGACGGTCTGGGTGTCCGGGTCGGCAAAGAGGAGGTCTGCGCCTTCGGCGGCGGCGTCCGTTCCGGCCTCGTCTGCCCACAAGTTGGCGCCGAGCGAGACCAGACGCAGGCGATCCAGCGGCGTTTCGCCTTTGACCCCCACCCCCAGCACATGGCGGGCGGGCAAGCGCGGGGCTTCGCTTTGGTCAAACCGGCACGCGGCGGCCAGACGCGCCCACAGCTCCGCCACCACGCCAATCAACCGGAGCGGATCGAAACGGCTGCCACGGGCATGGAGGGCGTGCAGCAGTTGTTCGAGTTCATCCAACGCATCGTCCACCCAATGCCAGCCCAAAGTCTGCGCGTCGGCACGGGCGGCTTGCAGGCGGGCATCGAGCGCCAGCAACGGCTGCGCCGCGCCCTCCAGCCAGAGGCCGCGCAGCAGGGCATCGACACGGGTGATGAGCGCGCGCGCCGATTCGCTGCGGGTGATCCCCTCGGTCTGCGTGTGGGTTTGCGGCGGGCGGACTTCCACCGTTGCGCGCCGGACATCCGCGCCCAAAATGTCCTCGGCCTGACGAAACGCCCACACCGCCAACGCCACATGCGCGCAGCCGCCACCCTGCGCACAATCGCAGCGGGCATGCGCCAAAGCATGACGGGCGTAGAACACCACGCTCGCCATCGACAGCCGCGCAGCGGGCGGCGCACCCGCAGGCAGTTCGACATCAACCACCGGATGCGCGCGCGCCAGATCGAAGGCTTGCGCCAACACGGAAGGCGAGAGACTTGCGGCGAGCGCGGCATCGTCAAATTCAGCGGGCGTCCACCGCTCCCCACCCTCCGCGCCCTCCCCATCCTCCCCGCCCTCCGCACCAAAGCGCGCCTGATACGCCAGCACCAGCATGACCCGGTGTCGACACATGCCGCTGGCTGAACAATTGCAATCGGCATCGCGCAGCGTCCGGCCTGATGGCAGGCGGGTGATGATGCCATCCTCCGCAAACCGCGCTTCCACCGTGCCGTCGTCCAGCGTCGTGAGCGTAGGCGTGCACCCTGCGGCAAGGTCTTTCTGCGCGCGTTTGACGAAGCCCACGTTGGCGAGCGCCGCCAGCGCGTCGGCACCAAGTTCGAGGAGATCAGCACGCACCGCCATTCAATTATCCCCGCTTCAAGCGCGCATTTTTTCGGCCAGCCAGACGGCAAGCTGCCCCGGCGTCATCGCGCCCACCTGTGCGCCACAGCGAACCAGTCGTTCGGCCATTTCACGGTCGAACGCGGGTTTGGCCTCCATGTCCAACGCCGCAAGCCCCAGCACCTTGACGCCGGATTCGACCAACGCCTGCACGCGCCGCACCAACTCGGCAACGCTGCCGCCTTCATAAAAGTCGCTCACCAGCACCACGACGCTGCGGGACGGACTGGCGATCAGCCCTTGCGCGTAAGCCACCGCCTGGGCGATGTCGGTGCCGCCGCCGAGTTGCACCTTCATCAGCAATTCCACCGGGTCAAAGACATCGGCGGTCAAATCCACCACTGCGGTATCGAAAGCCACCAGCCGCGTGCGCATACCGGGCAATTGCCACAGGCAGGCGGCCATCACCGCGCTGTGTATCACCGAATCCACCATCGAGCCGCTCTGGTCGATCAGGAGGATGATGTCCCACGGCTCCGCCTGACGCCGTGAGCGGCTGATGAAAACCGGCGTCTCAACATAGAGCTTTTTCCGCTCGGGCTGCCAGCGGCGCAGGTTGGCCGCCAGCGTGCGCCTGAAGTCGAAATTGCGCGCCACCTTGAAGCGCGAACGCCGCCGGTCGCGTGTGCCGCCAAACGCCTGCCGCACTTCGGTCGCAAGTTTTTCCATGATCCGCCGCACCACCTCCGCCACCAGTCGCCGCGCGGCGGCGAGCACATCGGGATTCATCAGGTGCCGGGTGTGCAACACGGCGCGCAGCAGTGATTCCGACGGCTCGATGCGCTCCAGCACCTCCAGATTGGTCACCACTTCGGCGATGCCGTAACGCTCCACCGCGTCGCATTCGAGGCGCTCAATGACTTCTCTGGGGAACAGCGTGTGGATGGCGTTGATCCAGTCCGGCACCGAAAGCGCCGAAGCCCCCAGCCCGGCGCTACGCTCGCCGCGCTCTGCCCGCTCATCATCGCGGCCATAAAGCCAATCCAGCGCCGCATCCGCCGCGCGAGCGTCGGCAGAGAGACCGCCACAGGCCGTCTCGGCAGGCTCGCCCAGCAGCAGACGCCAGCGTTGCAGGGGATCGGGGATGTCGAGAATCATGAGGGACGCTTCACCTTGGCGCTTTGTTTCCTGTTGGCGCCCAGCGCCGCTTTCATCTGTCTTCCCGCCCCGGTCAGGCGATACCGCTGCGCGGTGCTTTTGGGTTTGTCGGGCAGCGTCATTTCGACCAGCCCCGCATTGATCGCCGGTAATAAATAGACGTTCATGAAACTGACACGGTGCTTGAGTTGTAACCGGGCTTGCAGATCATTGCGGCTGTGTTCGCCATCAATGATCGAAAGAAGTCGGGAAACCTGTTCGGTGACATGCTCGGTCACATGATCGGTCACATGATCGGTCACATGATCGGTCACATGATCGGTCACATGCCCGGTCACATGCCCGGTGACATGCCCGGTCACATGCCCGGTCACATGCCCGGTGACATGCCCGGTCACATGATCGGTCTGGTCAGGAGACTCCGTGTCTGTCGCTTGCGGATGAACCGGCAGGCGCACCAGAAAATAGCTGTGATCGTCGTCCGTCTCGAACTCCGGCTGAGGCGAACCATTGTTTTTCATGGCGCGCAAAATTTTCGGAATGCCCGTCGAGCGGCCTTCGGTCAGATCCAGTTCCTTGAGGAATTCGCCGATTCGTCGGTTGCGGTAGCGCCGCGCAATGGCACGCCCGCGTCGCAGTTGGTCGATCTGTACCGAGCGGTCGGGACCGGGAAAGCTGAGCACGACAAGCTCATCCGCGTAAACACGCACCTCGACAGGCTCACGCTCTTCGTAGCCGCGATGGTAGATGGCGTTGACGATGGCTTCTTCCACCGCCTCAAAAGGGAAATTATTGACGCGCGTGGCTTCAGCCCTGTCTGGATGCTTGATGACAATATCGGCAATGCAATTGCGCCGGATATAGTCCAGCGCCTCACGAACCATGCGCTGCAAAGGGCCGCGAAATATTTTTTCGGTGAACGTATCGCCGCCCGCATCGACAGGGAAAAGAACGACATCAATCTGGGTCGCCGGGAAAAACCTGTGTGGCGCTTCGTTAAAGAACAACAGCCCGACATTGAGCGGCAACGGCGCTTCCGTCGAGCCACCGACGATGTTCATCCGGCGGCCAAGCAGGGCAAGAGGAAGCGTCGCGGCTTCTGCCGCCAGCTCGCTGCCGATCCCGGAGAGAAAGTCGACGATCAATTCCCGCGACAGATCCTCCACCCGCGCCTGCTGGTTGCAGCGGTCATCGAACGGCACCGTAGCCGCCAATGACAGCAATTCGATTTCATCGGCGCCCTTGGCGCGCACGGTGCTCGACTGTTTACGGATGAAGTAGCCGTAGTCCTTGTCGTCCCTGGCGAGACTGAGTTTGGCCTTGTAGGGTCGTGTTTGTCCGCCCGGCGCCCAAATGACGAGTATCGAAACACGACCGACCACGCAGGGCACGACGATCGGGTGATACGCGGGCTGGATGGCGCTGTAGCCCAGATTGAGGATTTCTTTCTGGATGGCGTCAAACCGGGAAGGCTCAATGCCCACAGGCGGCAACACCGGATGTCCGCCATTTTCCGCGACCCCGATGACGATATAGCCGCCGCCAAGGTTGTGAAAATCATTGGCAAACGCGCACAGGGAATGCAGCACGTCGAGCGGGTTCCATCCCGCCTTGAATTCGAGACGCTCCCACTCGACAGACTTGCCGTGCAGAAGATCGTTGACGTTGATGGGAAGTGCCATGATTCCGCCTTTTCAATTTTTCGTCATGTTTTCGGGTTGCAGGATTGTCGCACTTTTTGCACGAACGGACGGGCGACGAATCTTGTTGCCGCGCCGCCGCGCTGAATGAAGCAAGCGTAGCCACAACGCCATTAAGTTAGCAAAAATAATTCATAAAATCAATAAGTTACTTTATGGTTATGTTCTGTAAAGCCCTCACTGAAAGCCAATCATGCCCCTGCAATGTCAACGCCATATTTGAGTCCATCGGAGCCTATGTGCGCGCTGAATCTTTCGCCCTCCGCGTGAACTGCACCCCAAAAGTTGGACACCAATCCAACCGCAAGGGAGCCGTCGTCGGACTGAGGCAAGAGCATCCACTAACAGGATCTACAGTTTGCGTGTGCGCTGGCTCGCTTTGAACCAGTTACATCCCTGTCATGCCCCATTTGAGGCAATATATGCGCCAAACGCAACCATTAATGAGACAATAACGCCTCACCAAGCAATTTTCGAGGCTCATCATGTCCGAACGTATCAATGCCCGCCTATCGCAACCCCTGTCTGAATTTGTGGGGCGCATGGTCGGTGAAAACGGTCTGTACGAAACCCCCAGCGAATACGTGCGCGACCTGATTCGCCGCGACATGGAACGACGCGATGGTCAGTTTATGCAAGATGCCATTCTCACCGGCTACCGCGACTTGGCGGCGGGGCGTGTTTTTGCATCCAGCGGCGATTTCAAGTCCGATATGGCAGCACTTGAACGCAAAGAAGCCGAAGGCTGGTAATGACTGCACCCGCTACGCGCTTCTTTCTGACCCGAAACGCTGCGCGTGACCTGCGAAAAATCTACGCTCGGTCACGCCGTGAATGGGGCGAAGAAATCGCTGAGCGCTATCTGGCTGACCTCTACACGGTCATGGAGCAAGCAGCAATAACGCCAAAAGCTGGACGCTTGCGCCAGCAGCGCGCCGCACCCTTTCTAATGGTTCCGGCGCGACAGCATTTTGTGATTTATGAGCCTGTGCCCGAAGGCATTGCCATTCTGACCATCCAGCATCAGGTTCGAGACATCGAAAGCCTGATTGCAGAATTCACAGCATCGTTCCATGCAGAAATTGAGCGGCTGAAACACGGTTTTCGTAAGAAGCTGTTTTAAAAATCAGCGAGTCGCTTGACGAGCAAGCGGATCATGGCGAGTTGGATCATGGACTCGGACTGCTGGGGAATGATTTCATAATCACGATTAAGACGACGAACTTTCCGGCATCGCTTCGTTTGACGATTTCCAGCGTTGCGGCAAACATGTCCGCTGTCCAGCCGATTAATTTGCCAGTGTAGCCGCCATCGGCAAAAACCTTTTGAATATTCGGCAGCCAGCGAAACAGCCGGATCAGTACGGCGCGAGCGCCGATACGATCCTGAATACCGGCTGAATGGACGACAACGGCAAGTATAAATCCCATCGTATCTACCGCGATATGCTGCTTTCGCCCCTTGGTTTTCTTGCCTGCGTCATAACCGCGATGCCCCCTTTTCCGGCACTAATGTCCCTCCATAGCATTTCTCGTGCCAATTTCTAAAACAGCTTCTGATGCCTGATGCCGGGCACGACACACCGGGACACGGCACACCGTGCCCCTACGGGAATGGGCGGATCGCATGCAGTATGGGGGATGAATGTTCGAGCGTTCGGGTTGAGTTTTGGCTGGGTAGGCGCAGCGCAACCCACGAGAGGGGGCCGTGGTTCAGCGCGAAATAACACCGGAACATGCCAAATCATACCCATCTCCCGCGCTTTTACATAAATTCGCGGGGTGCCCTCGCCTCCGCGCTCCGCCCAATTCCCTGCATGGAATTGGGCGTTCGACGGCTTGGAGCATTCGCTTCGAGCATTCCCGTCTCACCCCGCAAGGGGAGAGGGCTGACACCTGCCACCTGAAACCTGAATCACGGCAGCCCGATGATGCGGCGGTCTTTTGGCCAGCGGATGCGGTAGTCGGCGGAGAATTCCTTGCTCGCTCCGGCTTCCAGTTCCGCTTTCCAGGCGATGACGCCGGGGCGGTCGTCCCAGTCTTCCTGGCTGATGGCGGGGGTGAAGTGGCGTTCGACTTCCACTTTTTCATCCCTGCCGACCGGACTTGCGTCCAGCACCAGCACTTCGATCGGGCGTTTGTGCTGGTTCAGGATGGTGAATACATCGGCAATGTGGCGTTCGGAATTTTGTCCGACAAAGCCGCTGCTCCCGCTTTGCTGGGCGAGGGATTTGCTGCTCACCCGAATGAGCGCGTCCCGACCGAAGGGCAATGCAAGACGTGCGTTCAGACCGGCGTTCCAGAGGGTTGTGCCGACATAGGCGCCGTTTCTGTAAAGCTGCATTTCGCCCACAGGCCAGACGCCTTCCGGCAAGTCGCCTTGCGCCACGAGATAGGCGGATTTTTCCAGACGCGGCGCAATCTGCGCTTGCAGCGTGACCGACACTTGCAATTTGCCCAGCGACACGGCGACCTTGCGCCCGTCAGCGGGTAGCGTCACGACGCCGGAAATGGCGTATTCGGTGGCGTATTCGCTTTGCGTGACTTCGACTTCAAACAGGGGCTGCTGCGGTTCAAAAGCGGCATCTTCCGCCAAAACCGCCGCACTCCCCGCCGCATTCCCCAGCGCCTTATACCTTGCCATCGGCGCGGGCGCTGACATTGGCGCTTGCGGCGACCTTGTGACCTCTTCCGAATACAAGGACAAACCCCAGGGGATCGGTTGCGCTCCGCTGGCGCTTTGGCGGGGTTGTCCGGTGGAGAGCGCGAGGCTGACGCGGTTCCAGTCTTCGCCGCTGCGTTGGGCGATCTGGGCGGTGCGCTCCAGCGTCACCTTGCCGCTTTCCGAATTAAGCAGGGCACGGTATGCCGGACGCCAGCCCGCATCCTGAAACAGATAGCGCAAGCGTATCTGTCCATCATTTTTTGCCGACAGGCGCACGGACAATACGCGCACCTGGTCGACATGGGGGCGAATCTGATTCAGGTCGCGCACCCGCGCTTTCAACTCGCGTTCAAGGTCGCGCTTTTGCGCGTCGACGTTCAGAATGCGTCGCTGCGCCTGAATGCTGCCTTGGCGGATGGTTTCCAGCGTTTTCGCGGGAGCGCCGGATTGAAAACCCTCGCCGGGCACGACCAGCGCGTCAAGATATTTCAGTTCCCGTTCCGCCGCCTGTTTTTCCACATTCAAGGTGTCGATGCGGTCGGAAAGACGGCGAACTTCCGCTTCCAGCCGCGCTTCCTCGGCATTCAAAGGCTGCGTGCGGGCGCTGTCGCGCCAGACGATTTCGCCGATTTCAATGCCGCTATCCGCTTCGACCTGCACGCTGTCGGTATCGAAATTGGCAGGCAAGCCGGAAATTTCCAGCCCCTCGTCCCCCGCCCGCACCCTGGCGATGCGTTCAATCAGGGCGCTGCCGGGATAGAGCACGACGCGACTCACGGGCGCAACGGAAACTGCCGCAGCCAGCGCAGGCTGCCCCGCCGCCAGCGCCGGGTGGATGGAAACGAGGGAAAACAGGGCAAGGGGGACGACGCGAAAGAGATTCATGGCAGACTCCATAACAAAATGAATCACGAAATTTTAACGACGCATCGTACTCGCGTGGGGGAGCAAGTTGAAGAAATATCGGGTTTGGTAGGTCGGGCATGGCTTCAGATGCCCGACGCCTGGCGGTTGATCACATATTAATCCGGCAAACGAATATACCGTCTGGCGCAAGACGATGGCATTTAGCAGGGCGGGATTGAAGAGCGTGCCCAGACTGATGACAAACCCAAAACCCCGCGTCAAAAGCGAGGAGCACAGCGACGCGGCAATCTTGGCGACCAAGGAGATTGCCACGTCGCTACGCTCCTCGCAATGACGGTAGGCGTAGTTGAACCCGACACTGATCCGTCAATCTGGACGCGCGATAAATCGCCAATGTCGGGTTGCGCCTGCGGCTTACCCAACCTCCAGCCTGTGGCAGCACATGGTGTATTTGATTGCCGGATTAATATCACCGTCAATCTGGCGTTCGCTGATCATCGCGGCGTTAGCAGGACAAATGCGTGCCCCCTCTCTGTACCGACTGATGTCGGGCACATGAAACCTGCCCGACCTGCGAAACTTTTCCGCCCTACGGATGTTCGCGCTACGCAAACATCGTAGGGTGGCAGCGGGTTTCGACGAAGCGAAGCGACGGCAAAAGCGAATCGCCTTTCATCACCCGACTTATTCCCTTTCCCACAATTCCTTCGCCCCCTCCAGCGGCAATCCCATGTGTCGGTAAATCGTCGGCGTTGCCATGCGGCCGCGTGAGGTGCGTTGCAGGTAGCCTTGCTGAATCAAATAGGGTTCCAGCACGTCTTCGATGGTGTCGCGGGATTCGCCGATGGCGGCGGCGAGGTTGTCCACACCGACAGGGCCGCCTGCGAATTTGTCGATGATGGCGCTGATGAGTTTTCTGTCCATCACATCCAGCCCCGCCGAGTCGACATCCAGCATCGCCAGCGCCGCATCCGCGACAGGACGGGTAATGCGACCATCGGACTTGACTTCGGCATAGTCGCGCACCCGCCGCAGCAGGCGGTTGGCGATGCGCGGGGTGCCGCGCGAACGGCGGGCGATTTCCAGCGCGCCTTCCGCTTCGAGGGGTGCGGCGAGCAGGTGCGCCGAACGGCGGACAATTTGTTGCAATTCTTCGGGCGTGTAAAACTCCAGTCTGGCGACGATGCCGAAGCGGTCGCGCAGGGGGTTGGTGAGCATCCCGGCGCGCGTGGTCGCGCCGACCAGCGTGAAGGGCGGCAGGTCGAGTTTGACCGAGCGGGCGGCGGGGCCTTCGCCAATCATGATGTCGATTTGAAAATCTTCCAGCGCCGGATAGAGAATTTCCTCCACGACCGGACTCAAGCGGTGGATTTCGTCGATAAACAGAATGTCGTGCGCTTCGAGATTGGTCAAGAGCGCGGCCAGGTCGCCCGCCCGTTCCAGCACGGGGCCGGAAGTCTGGCGCAGATTCACGCCCATTTCCTGCGCCAGAATGTGCGCCAGCGTGGTCTTGCCCAAACCGGGCGGACCAAAGAGCAGGACATGATCGAGCGATTCGCCGCGCGCCCTTGCCGCCTGAATGAAAATTTCCAGTTGCGCGCGGATTTTCGTTTGTCCGGTGTAATCCGCCAGCCGCTTGGGACGCAGGGCGCGTTCCAGCGCCTCCTCCCGCGCGGATTGCGCTTGCGGCGCGATGAGCCGCTCGGTTGCCGATGCTTCAACGGCGGCGGGCGTGAGGTCGTCTGTTTCTATCATGTTGAGCTTTCCCGAAAATGGTCGTAACCCGGCGTGTGCAAAAAATCACAAGGCACGATTTTGCCTTCGGGGTCGAGCATTTGCACACTTGGCGCGTCGCTGGTCGCTGCCATGCGTCCGATGCGCCACAAGGGGACATCCAGTTCGGCGGCGATGCGCGCCAATTCCAGACGCTTATCCGGGAGGGCGGTGAAGGCGAGTTCGTAATCGTCGCCGCCCGTGAGCAACGCGGCAAGCGCGATGGCGCGCGGCACGGCTTCCGGCAGGCGGGGCAACTGGTGCAACAGGATTTCCGCAGTCAGCCCGGAACGCTCGGCAATATGCCCGACATCGGCGATGACGCCATCGGAAATATCAATGGCGGCATGGGCGTGGTCGCGTAACGCCAAGCCTAACGCGACGCGCGGTTGCGGGGCGTGCAGGCGTTTCAGGCACAGGCGGCAAAGCGGCTCCGGCAATTCGATGTCGCCCTGCAGGTGTTGCAAGCCCAAGGCGGCGAATCCCGCCTGACCGGAAAGCCAGAGGTCGTCGCCCTCCCGCGCGCCATCCCGTCGCAACGCCGCGCCAGCGGGGATTTCGCCCGCCGCCGTCACGCAAAGGGTGAGCGCCCCGCGTGTGGTATCGCCGCCGATCAAATCGACGCCGAATTTTTGGGCACAGGCAAAGAAGCCTTCCGCGAAGGAGGCAAGCCAGTTTTCATCGGCGGCAGGCAGACTCAACGCCAGCAACGCCCAACGCGGATTGGCGCCCATTGCGGCGAGGTCGGAGAGATTGACGGCGAGGGTTTTCCAGCCCAAATCATGCGGGTCGGCATCGGGAAAAAAATGCGTCCCCGCGACCAGCATGTCGGTCGTGAGCGCCAGTTCCATGCCAGGGGAAACTTTGGTCAAGGCGCAGTCGTCACCCACGCCCAATAACGCGGTTGTCGCGGGGCGCTGGAAGTGGCGGGAGATGAGGTCGAATTCAGTCATGATTGAGTTTTCGCTCCCCTCGCTTTACGCCCCCCCCTTGTGGGGGAGGGTTGGGGAGATAAGTTTCTTCCGGGCAACCGCGTCATTGCGAGGAGCGAAGCGACGCGGCAATCTCTCATCATTACCAAGATTGCCACGTCGCTCTGCTCCTCGCAATGACGGCAAGCGGAGTTTCTCGTAGCTTGGGTCAGCGAAATTGAACTCGACGGTTGTGAACAATCGGCGCGAAGCGCCACTCACGGAATTGTGGGTAAACCTCAGCCTTTGCGGGAGAGGCGCATTACGCCCCCTCTCCCCTTGTGGGAGAGTGTGTGAAAGGACTAATCGCCGCGCCTCACGAAAAGTGCGACCGGTTATTTTATTGGCATTCGTGCGGTTATCCTGAACAGCACGCGCCGATTCAAAAATGCTCAATGTCGCTCAACTGAACAACCGCGCCGCCAACGCCCCGCCTGCCGTCAGTCCTGCGGCGTCCATGCGGGTTTGCGGTCTGGCGACGTAGTTTTGGCAGATTTGTTCGAGTTGCACGTCGGAGAGCGGTTGGCGGCGGTCGTCGACCAAGGCGCCGTCCAGGGTGTCGGCAAAGCGTTTGGCGAGGGCAATCATTTGTTTGAAAACATATTGTCCGCGCGGCGTCACCGGCACGTCGAGCAGGAAGACCAGACCGCTGGCGCGCGTGTTTTTCAGGTTCTCGGCAACGAAGGCTTCGCCGCTGGCGTTTTGCAGGTAAAAGAGCATCGCGCCTTCGTCGTCGCGCCGCACGTACATGCCATCGTCTTCCAACGTCATGCCAGCCGATTCGGCGAGGGCGCGAATCTTGGTGCCGGGGAAGGCGGTGCCGCGACTGGCGAGGTTGACGCCAATCTGGATGTCGGCGTCGTAGCAGAAGTGTTCGAGTTCCAGCGCCTGTTCCAACGCCTCTGTTCGGTCGGGCAGCGTGGGCGACGCCATGTTTTCTTTGGCGACCTGCTGCACGATTTCTTCAAAGCGGCTGAATTCGCCAGCGCCGACCGGACCTTGCCGGTCGGTGAGTTGCAAGCCCGCTTTCAGGCGACGATAGCTGCCTGCATGTTCCGGCGACAGGGCTTCCCACTCGTTGGCGCTCTCGTTCAGCCCCACCCAACGCAGCAGTTTTTGCACTCTGGGCGGCGAATCCAGCCAGCCCGCCAGAATTTCCGCGCTGCTCACGGCTTCGACCAGATCCAGCGTGGCAATGGCATCTATGCCCGTCCAAAGCTCGTCGGGGCGAGGTTCAGGGTTTTTTTGCAAGGCGGCGACGTTTTGGCGGATGGCGTTCAGGGGTGCCGCCGCTTCTTCGTTCGCTGCGTGCATATCCGCGCCCAGGCCCGGCTCGCGGCGTTCCGCGCTCGCTCCCTCGCTCGCCGTTTCAGGCGTTCGCAGCGGACGCCTGAACAGCACGTCGGCGTCCTTGTCGGCATCATCCGCGCCGTTTTTGTTGAACATGCGTTCGGCGGTCTTTTTGTGCTTGCCCTCTTCCCACTTGTTGTACGCCAGCACAACCAGCACCGCGACCACGACCAGAACCAAAATTCCGATTTGTAATTCGTTCATCAGGCTTCTTCCCTCATCTTCAAGGCTGCTTCCATATCGACTTCCACCACGCGCGACACGCCGGATTCCTGCATGGTCACGCCCACCAGTTGTTCTGCCATTTCCATTGCAATCTTGTTGTGGCTGATGAACAAAAACTGGGTTTGACCGGACATTTTTTTCACCATCTGGCAGAAGCGCTCGGTGTTGGAATCATCCAGCGGCGCGTCCACTTCGTCCAGCAGGCAAAATGGCGCCGGATTCAATTGAAACATGGAGAATACCAAAGCAATCGCGGTCAGTGCTTTTTCCCCGCCGGAAAGCAGGTGAATTGTGGAATTTTTTTTGCCGGGCGGCTGCGCGAAGACCTGTACGCCGGCATCGAGAATTTCCTCGCCGGTCATCACCAGCGCGGCGCGACCGCCACCGAACAGCTCAGGAAACAGGTTGCCGAAGGACACATTCACCTTGTCGAAGGTGTTTTGCAGCAGGTCGCGGGTTTCGCGGTCGATGCGGCGAATGGCGGATTCCAGCGTTTCCATGGCTTCGGTCAGATCGGCGGACTGCTCATCCAGATAGCCTTTGCGCTCACGCGCCGTATCCAGTTCCTGCAAGGCGGCGAGATTGACCGCGCCCAGTTCGACGACGGCGCGTTGCAGGCGACCGATTTCCTGCGCCAGGGCTTGCGGACGCAGGTTCGTTTCCGTCGCCAGAATTTCTGCCAACGCCGCTTCGTCCGCGCCCGCTTCCTGCAATTGCTCGCCCAACTGCGTGGCGTTTAAGTCGGCGGCCTGTTCTTTCAATTTCAGGTCGCCCATGCGATTGCGAAGGGGTTCCAGCGATTGCTCCACGCGCAAACGCCCTTCTTCCAGCCCTTTCAGGGCGGCGGCGGCGTCTTCCATCGCGCTGCGTTTGTCCGCAAGCTCGCCCTCACGCTGCGAACGGCGTAAAAGCGCCTGTTGCAATTCTTCTTCAAAAAGTTCGGGCGGGGCTTCCATTTCCTGCGTCCGGCAGGTCGCCAGATCGCTGTGGATGCGCGTTAATTCGCGTTGGGAGAGCGTCTGCCCACCCACGATTTCTTCCAGTTTGCCGGTGCATTCGCGCGCTGAAAATTCCGCTTCACGCACTTCGCGCTCACAGGCCGCCGACTGTTCGCGGGCATCACGCAGGGCGCGTTCCGCAGCTTCCATCCGCATCCGCGCTTCGCGCTCGGCGTGGCGCAAGTCTTCAATCTGTTCGCGTAACTGGTCGGCGGTTTCACCTGCGGCAAATTCACGCTCGCGCCAGGTTTCGGCTTCCATCTCCAGATCGGATAACTGCGCTTCCAGCCGCGCCGCCTGTTCGTGGTAACGCTCCAGGGCTTGCGCCAGTTTCAGGGTTTCCACCTGCAAGGCGTGCGCCCGCTGCCTTGCCACGTCCTGCTCATGGCTCAGGGTTTTGGCGTGTTCGCGCAAGGCGTGGATTTCCGCTTCCAGCCGCGCAGCCTCGACACGCCCCGCTTCCACCCGCGCGCGCAGGGTTTCGCCCTCCACGCCCAAACGCTCAATTTCGCGCTGCCGTTCCAGCAGACCATGCCCGCTGGCATCGGGCGCAAACAGATGCACTGCGTGGCGCTCCACCACATCTCCGCCCGGCGTCACCAGACAGACGCCCAAAGGCAAGGCGGGCGCGGCGAGCAAGGCGTCTTCCAGACTGGCGACCGTGCGAACCGCGCCCAACCAGTCGGTGAGCAAAGGCAGCCAACGCGCGTCATCAACCTTGACCCGCTTTAACAGACTATCGTCCGCTACCGATGTTGATTCCTGATTCCTGACCTCTGATTCCTGCCCACGCAACCGCAAACTCACGCGCCCCCCAGGACGGTCTTGCGCCCATTGCGCCCACTGCGCGTTTTCCGCCGGGAGCGCGTTAATACGCTCGCGCAACGCCGCTTCCACCGCTGTTTCCCAGCCCGGCTCGACGTGCAGCACGCGCCAAAGCGGTGTGGCTTCCGCCAGACCGTATTTTTGCAACCATTCCGGCAGACGACCGCCTTGCCCCGTCTGTTCCTGCATCTGGCGCAAGGTGTTGCGGCGGGCTTCGGCGGCGGCGGCGTCGCGGCTTTGCCGATGCAGGGTTTCTTCGTTCGCGCGGCGGCGCTGTTCCAGTTCCGGAAGTTTTTCCTGCGCCACGCGCAACTGTTCCGCCCATTCTTCCGCGCGCGCCGCTGCCAATTCCTGTTCCGTAGCTTTGGCTTCCCATGCCGCCTGTTCCGGCGCAATTTCTGCCGATTGCGCCTGTTGCAGCCGTTCACGCCGCTGCGCTAGCGCCTCCAGACTGCGCTGGGCGTGCGCCCGGTGCGTTAATTCCACCTGCAACCGTTGCTCGACCTGCGCGATGTCGCGGCGCAGATTTTCAACCGCCGAACGCGCCTCGCCCTGCGCTTCTTCCGCCAGCGGCAGGCGTTCGCCCACCATAGAGCGCTTCGCCTCTGCCTGTTCTAACCGCAGCCCGGCGAGGTCGCGCAATTCCTGCCAACGGCTCTGGTCGCTTGCCAGCTTTTCCGCCTGTTCCGTCCAGTGCGCTTCCTCGCCCGCCAGTTGCGAGAGACGACTTTCCAGTTGTTGCCTTGCCGCCTTGCGGTGGCGAATCTCGGCTTCCAGCCGCGCGACTTCCGCATTCACGGTAAACAGCCCGCCCTGCGCCGCGTGTACGCCGTCGCTTGCCGCAAAATGCGCTTCGCGCGCCGCTTCCAGCCGCGCCTCGGTTTCGCGCAGGGCGGCGGCGGCGCCTTCCAGTTCCGTATCCGCCCGCGCCACTTCCAACGCCAGTTTTTGCTGCTCGCTCCTCGCGTCATTGCGGCGAATGAGCCAGAGGATTTGTTGCTTTTTGATCAGCGCGTCGTTGAAATCGTGATACTGCCGCGCCACTTCCGCCTGCCCTTCCAGCTTTTCCATCTGCGCGGCGAGTTCCAGGCGGATGTCTTCCACCCGCGCCATGTTCTCGCGCGTATCTTCCAGCCGCCCCTCGGTTTCCTTGCGCCGTTCCTTGTAGCGCGTCACCCCGGCGGCTTCTTCCAGAAACACCCGCAAATCATCGGGACGCGCCTCAATGATGCGCGAAATCATGCCCTGCCCGATGATGGCATACGCACGCGGCCCCAGCCCCGTGCCCAGAAACAGGTCGGTAATGTCCTTCCTGCGGACTTTCAGATTGTTGATGAAATAATCCGACTGCCCCGCCTGCGTCAGCACCCGCTTCACCGCCAGTTCAGCATACTGGCTCCACTGCCCCAGCGAGCGTCCAAGGGCGTTATCAAACACGAGTTCCACCGAAGCCCGCGACCCCGGTTTGCGGTTCGTGGAACCATTGAAAATCACATCCTTCATCGAATCGCCGCGCAACTCCGAAGCCCTTGATTCTCCCAACACCCACCGCACCGCGTCCATGACATTGGACTTGCCGCAGCCATTTGGCCCCACCACCCCCACCAATTGCCCCGGCAACGCCACGGTAATCGGGTCGGCAAACGATTTGAAACCGGCAAGTTTGAGTTTGGTGAGACGCATGGATGGCAGAGGACAGAAGACAGAGGACGGAAGAAGACAATCCCCCGCCCGGAGCAAGGGTCGCCATCATATCAGGGGATGGGAAAATTTTCCCGTTTGGGAAGCGTGTGAAAAGGCAGGGGGTATCGAAGCGCGCCTCTGGGATCGTCGGCGTCCCCGCCAGCGGTTTTAAGATTTCCCTCGATGAGCCAATCCCGCCCGGGGACGTCGGCGCTCCCAGGCGGGCGGGTTCTTCCCTCCTCCACTCTGGTCGGTTCAGAAAGACCAAAACTCAGCCCGCGCGCGCCATCATGTACGCAGCCTGGGCAAACGCAGACGACCTCTTCTGGTACGACCTGCGGATGGCAGGAAGATGGAGACAATGAGCGCCTTGGATATTTATCGCAACAGACCTTGTGCTAGACTTTACACATCAACAGGAGAACGCACCATGACCACAATCACGTTCGACACGCTGCAACTCGTACAAGAACTGGAAGCCAGCGGAATCAAACCGCAACAGGCCAAAGCCATCAACAACGCGCTTAAAAACGTCATCAACGCCGCAGATGTTGCCACACATAGCGACATCAACGAAGTTAAAACAGAAATCGAAAAATTGGAACTCCGCCTAAGAGCCGAAATGAACGTAACAAAATGGATGTCAAGCGCAACAGCAGCAGGCGTCGTCGCTCTATTGATGAAAACATTCTTCTAAACAGAAAAAAGCCAAGACCGGGAACTTCCCCGGTTTTTTTATATCAATTCTGGACAGGGCTGTTCAGATGAATTCAAGGGTTCGGTGAACCAGTGCATTGATATTTGGCAATCAGGCGAAAACGTTGACACGAGCCTGCCTTATTAAACGCAGTACAGCTTTGCTGATGCTGCCCAAAACTTTGCGCCCCTTTATAGCCCCAGACCGCACACTTCTGGGCGGCCAGTCTGTTTAATTCCTCTGGATGATAAGTGACTCTTGTCGTGTAATCCGTCGTCAGAGTAACCGTTCCATCGGCACGACTGGCATCGCTAAGTTGCCAATTCGCTCTTCGGGGCGCAGTTTCGCAAGCGCTAACCAATAGCGCCATCACAAAAACCATACAAACATATCGCATCATTTCAGCCTTTCGCTATTCAGAATTTACGGGGTTGTACAGAGGTCATCGCAGTAAGCTGGCTGCGAACGCAACGTCTTGTTATGCCCAAAACTCTACGGTTTACGTAGAGTTTTGCCAAGAAAATTTCTCGATTATCGGCGGATGCCCAAAACATCCCCCTCCCTGTTCGGCAAAAGAATGCGCGCTGCCCGACAAATGACCGAATTGTCGCAAGATCGGTTAGGCGTGCTGATTGGTCTGGACGAGGCGTGCAGCAGCGCCCGCATCAGCCGCTACGAGGGCGGCGTCCATGAGCCGCCGTTCAAGACGGCAGAAAGCATCGCCGCCGCGCTGGGCGTTCCCGTCGCCTACTTTTACTGCCCCGACGAAACCTTGGCCCAACTGTTCCTCACCCTCTCCCGCCTCCCCAAACCCGAACAGGAACGCCTGCTGGCACTGGCGCAGGAACGTTTGGCGGGCTTGGTTCAGGTAAGCGGTTGAAGGCAGGGCGGGATCGAAGCGCGCGCCAGAAGGAGTAGAAGCCCCCATCTGGTCTACTTAATCTGGTCTGCTTGCTGCTATACTTTGACGCACAGGTTAAGCAAAAACATTCACCGGAGGTCGCATGAGCGCCACAACCGCAATCAACATTCAGGAGGCAAAAACCAGCCTTTCCCGCCTCATCAACGCCGCGCTTCAAGGCGAAGAAGTGGTCATCGCCAATCGCGGCATCCCGGTGGTCAGGCTGGAACCTGTTCGCCAATCGGGGAAAAGGCAGCTTGGTTTCATCAAAGGAACCTTGCCGGAAAGTTTTTTTGAGCCTTTATCCGATGAGGAACTGCAATCGTGGGCGCTATAAACGGTTTTCTGCTCGACACACATACCTTGCTCTGGTCGGTTCAGGAAGACCACAAACTCAGCCCGCACGCCCGCGCCATCATCGAACCACTGGACAGCAAACTGTTCGTATCCGCAATCAGCGCCTTTGAAATCGGCAACAAGTTTCGCATCGGCAAACTGCCGGAATATCGCTATGTTGTTGAGAATTATCACGAAATCGTGCGAAAACTGGGCGTATTCGAATTGCCCCTCCATTCAGCCCATGCTTTTTTCGCCTCCAGAATCGAATGGAACCACCGCGACCCCTTCGACCGCATACTCGCGGCGCAGGCAGCATCGGAAAATCTGACCTTGATCACCAACGATGCCAAATTTTCTGAACTCCCCTGGTTATCGACGCTCTGGTAATAACGCGCTTTATTCTTTTTCAGTTCTGGACAGGGCTGTTCAGATGAATTCAAGGGTTCGGTGAACCAGTGATCAGCCGCCACGAGGGCGGCGTCCATGATCCGCCGTTCAAGACGGCAGAAAGCATCGCCGCCGCAGGAGCGTTTGGCGGGCTTGAAATAAGTAACGCCACTTGCGCTGCTTGTCATGGCTGTTGCAAACAGTCACTTTCAGTATTAATCCGGCAAACGAATATACCGTCTGGCGCACGACGACGGCATTGGGTAGGGCGGGATCGAAGAGCGCGCCCAGACTGATGACAAACCCCCCGTGTCAAAAGCGAGGAGCGTAGCGACGCGGCAATCCTGGCAACCAGAGAGAAAAGCCACGTCGCTGCGCTCCTCGCTTTTGACGGCGAGCGTAGTTGAACCCGACACTGATCCGTCAATCTGGTCATCCACCCGGTATCTGGCAGGTTGCACGCGATGAATCGCCAATGTCGGGTTCTTCCTGCGGCTTACCCAACCTTGTATCTTGAATCTTGTAGTGGTTAGCTCCCGCTACCGGGAAGAAAGCAGCTTGTATCCACCCTTAAGGCGAGACCTTGTTTTGTAGATAAAGC
>BNUD01000038.1 GCA_025997095.1 Betaproteobacteria bacterium
TTCCCAATATTTTTACATTGACGCGTATTCTGGGTGGCGGTCACTTGTGGCACGGGAAGGTGGTGAGTATTTCCTGACACTCGAATCAAATTATTCATCGAGTGACGCTATTCTGAACGTACTGGATAAGAGTGTTGTCGAGACGGCAGCACCGGGAACTGGTATTATCAGCGATGGGTCGAAACCTTTCAAACTCGATCTTGTGGCTGAAGAGAGAGTCTGGCTCAAAGCATCTAACGGTACTGAATGGAAACTTGAATGGACATTAGATGGGTATTCCCAATATTTTTACATTGACGCGTATTCTGGGTGGCGGTCACTTGTGGCACGGGAAGGTGGTGAGTATTTCCTGACACTCGAATCAAATTATTCATCGAGTGACGCTATTCTGAACGTACTGGATGAGAGTTTTGTCGAGACGGTAGCACCGGGAACTGGTATTATCAGCGATGGGTCGAAACCCTTCAAACTCCATCTTGCGGCCGGAGAAACGCTCTTATTAGAGGCTTCCATTGGTTCTTACTGGAATCTTGAGGGGGCAGAAGGATATTCATATTATCGGATTGATGAGGGGGTTTCCAGTTTCACTGTGACGGAAAGTGGAAATTATTTGCTGTCACTGATACATAATAACTTTCCGGAAACAGATGCCACATTGCATACGGAATACCTTGTTTCGACCCCGATTTATTTGGGCGACAGCATCAGCCAGATACCGGGCAGTACCGGGATATTGGCATACCAGTTTGAAGCTGACCACGCAATGCTCTTGCTGATTGAAGCATCTAATGCCGATTGGGATCTGCATGATGAGGATGGAAGCATCATCCAAAGATTTAATTCCAGCTATGGTTATAGTTATGGTTACGATCTGACAGCAAATCTTTACTCGGCTGGGACATACACGCTGGTGCTCAAGGTCGATCCCTCTGCTGGTACACCAGTCAGCTTGCGTCTGCGCGATCTGAAAGAAGCGGCAATTGATGTTAATACGACAGGTGCTGCTCAAGTCAACATCGCTGATGGCGAGGCTGTGGTTTTGAAGTTCGATGCCTTACGTGGTCAGAGCTTGGTATATGGCACGACTGGAGATGTTGATTTTGATGGACGCTACCTGTTACTCGATGAAACGGGGAGTTGCCTTGTCTATGGTAGCGAGGCCAGACTTTTTTCTGGAGTAGAAATCCAGAAGAACGGAACTTACTATTTGGTGCTGAAAGCCAATTTGCATGAAGGTAATGCAAGCGTCGCACTCGATTACAACGTTGTGTTTAATACTTTGGGATGGCAACAGTTAGCAATTGGCACAGCGGTAAATGACACATTGGGGGCAGATGGCGTTCGGAGCTACCAGTTTGAGGCCACACAGGATGGTCAGTTGTGGTTTGAATGGACTACCGTACCTAGTGGTGGTAACTGGGTGGTGCGAGATGAAGTCGGGGGTACGGTAGCAAGAGGCCAAATGACATATGGAGGGGGTAAATTCTGGATTCCCGTGACGGCGGGTCATATTTATACCCTGAGGCTGGATGCGGGTTCTGCATATGCTGCCTCTGTAGCATTCCGGTTGCTTGATCCGGAACCCATTCAACTCAATCTGCCGGTTGAGGGTATTTTGACGGCGAAGGCGACAGAGACATACCGTCTGCACCTGGACCAGGCAAGTTTGCTGTTTTTTGACAGTCTTACTCGCGACAACAATGTTCAGTGGCGTCTGGAGCATGCCGATGGTAGTGTGTTCTCCAATACGTGGATGTATAACTCCGTTGATGCGGGTCGCTATTTGCAAGCAGGTGACTATGCGCTGACGATCATTAATACTGGAAGCGTCGGCGTACCTTATGCCTTCCAGGTACTCGACAAGACAGCGGCGACCCAGATTGAACCTGGCGTCCGGGTTGATACGGTATTGACGCCCACCAATGGGGTGCAGTTGTATTCTTTCGAAGCGCAAGCGGGCGAGCGTTATTACTTTGATACGTTGCAGACGATTTCGGATGATTACAAAACTTCCTATACGTCGCTTTCCGTACCGAATTGGGTCTTGTTCGCACCGGATGGCAGTGAGGTCTTCAGTGCAAGGGGCATGGGGAGCAGTGGTACTTCGTCCTACTATGATAATTGGGATGGCACAGGATACAGTTACCGTTATTATGATGTTTTCTACGGGACGGATCAGGAACCGCCTGCACTGACTAAAAGCGGTACCTATACGCTGGCATTGACGGGACAAAACAGTGCGACGACGGCGAGTCATGTTGCTTTCAACGTGGTCAAGGTTCCGGTGGATCCGACGGTTAATTTTGATCCGTTGCCCGCTCGTCCTGCGCCTGATCTGGCGCTGGGGCATCTGGAAGCGAGTCCCGCAACGGAATTGCTGACTGGACAAGCCGTAACCCTGCGCTGGGACGTGACCAACCAGGGGCAGTTGCCGACGACGGGCAACTGGAACGACCGGGTGCTTGTTCGCAATCTGGACACCGGGTTGCTGGTCGCCAATATTACTGTGCCGCATGAAGGGAGTGGGCTTGCGGTTGGTGAAGGCTACGAAGGCACTGCCGTCGTGCAATTGCCAAGTGGCGAAGCGGCGAATGGACGTTTGGCTTTTTCGTTATTTGTTGATGCAGACAACATGCTCTACGAAGGGGGGGCAAATCGTTCTGGCGAGAAGAACAATGCGGCGGTGGTCACGCGGGATGTTGGGTTGTCGGATCATGCGGATCTTGCGGTCGAAAACATTGTGCTCGACCCGGCAGGCGACTACCAGGCCGGACAACTCGTTGAGCTTTCGTGGACGACGGTCAATCGTGGCAACAAGGCGGCTGATCTGCCCTGGAGCGAGTGCGTTGAAGTGTATAACCTGTCTGCCAACGAAGTGGTTTTGGTGCAGGTGGTACGGGACGAGTTGACTGACGGCGCTTTGGCAGCGGGAGGAACGCGAGCGCGTCAGGCGCGGATCGTCTGGCCGACGGGGCTTTTGTCGTCAGGGGAATTTGCGATTCGCGTTCGTGCGGACAGCGCCAATGAGATTGTTGAAGCCAATCTGGCACGAACGGGCGAGCGGAATAACGAAACGGAAGTTTTACGACGCGTGGGGCCGGACATGCAGGTCAGGAATGTGCGCGTGACTACGGAAAACATTCAGGCGGGCGGTCTGGTGACGGTTGAGTGGGAAGACTGGAACCTGGGCCAAGGTGCGACGGGCGGAGCTTTCGAAGACCGGATTATTGTCAGCAATGCGCAGAAGCGGGAACTGGTCAATACCAGTCTGATCTACGACCCTGAACAGATTGTGGACGGACAGGCGCTGGGCGCGCTGCAAGCGGGTGAAATGCGTTCACGCGGCCTGACTTTCCGGCTGCCGGACGGGTTGGCAAGTTCAGGAATACTGGAAATCAAGGTTGTTGCCGATCAGAGCACGGCGGGCTATGGCGTCCTGTTTGAGATTAACGACGAAGGGACGGCCGAGAGTAACAACAGCGCGTCCGTCGAATTTGTTTCTGCCGTAACGAAGTATGCGGATTTGAGCGTTGATACCGTTGTTGTGCCGACAACAGGGGTAGGGGGCGAACCCGTCACGGTTTCCTGGACGGTTGCCAATCGTGGGCAGGCGGATACGGAGGCGGATTGGGATGATCAGATCATCTTCAGTACCAATTCAACCATTGGCGATTCTGATGATCGGGTGATTGGGACGCTTCGTCACCGGGGTGGATTGCCCGTCGGCGAATCGTACACGGAAACGCTGACCGTTCGGTTGCCGATGGTGACGGAAGGCACATACTCGCTGGCGGTACGTACCGACACAAGGCAGGAAGTGCGGGAACCTGACACGCGGACAGACAATACGGGCGCTGCCCGTTCGATCTGGCTGGAGGCGGCCTATGCGGATCTCAACATTCTTTCGATGCAGGTTCCCGAGACAGCGGAAAGTGGCGAGACGATTCTGGTCACCTGGGAAATCTGCAACGACGGGAACGCGACCACCAATATGGCGATGTGGAGCGACAGGGTTGTTTTATCCACGAACGGCAGTGATATTGTTCTTTCCGGTTATGTCACCCACTCCGGTTTGTTGTCACCGGGTGAAAGCTATATTGGTCGCGCCTCGATCAATCTGCCCCGCGACATGTTGGGAGAATATTTTGTACGCGTGTTCACCAATACTTCCGGGCAGGTGTTTGAAGAAGGGCGAACGGGCAATAATACCCTGATGAGTGAAAGCAGGCTGGCGGTCAGTCTGTCCGCGGTTCCCGACCTGCGTGTTACGGAGATAGAAGGGCCTGTGATGGTTGCGCCGGGCGATCCTGTAACGCTGAGCTATACGGTGAGCAATGAGGGCAATGGAGATACCGCGACCGCGTGGCTTGACCGGATTTATATGGATGGCGGGGCGCTGGGGCTGTACGAAGTAGCCCGTCTGCTCAACAGCGAAGTTCTGGTGGCGGGAGAAAACCGCGCCAACACGGTCAGTTTCACCTTGCCGGGGTATTTTGCGGAAGGGGATTTCCGCTGGGTGGTCGTGACGGATGCCAATGATTCCGTGTACGAGCGGACGAATGAAGGCAACAACCGGGCGGATGCAGACGAGGCGGTGCGTGTCGCGCGGGTTGACCTGAATCTGAAAGAGGTCACCGGGCCTGCGAGTGTGCTGTCGGGTAACACGATGCATGTTGGCTGGACGGTAGAAAACCGGGGCGCGGCTACGGACAAAACCTGGACGGACATTGTTTATCTGGTCAAGGATGGTGTAACGACAAAATTTGCGGAAGTTCAACATACCGGAGGCATTGCCGCCTACGGGCAATACACGGCGGAAGCCGATCTCTACGTTCCGCTGGACTACGACGGCGAATATGAAATTCTGGTGGTCAGCGATACAGCCAAAGTCTTTAACGATGCCAATTTTGCGGACAACCAGAAGACGACTGCTCTGCCGGTCACGCTGTCGGCCTATGCCGACCTGGTGGTAACGGAAGTGATTGCCCCGGAACGGGTCATTGACGATCCGGCGCCGCTGGACATTTCCTGGACGGTGAAGAATCAGGGGGTGGGTGTCGGCAGGACAACAAACTGGGTGGATCGCGTCATTCTGTCGGCAGATGATACGGTCGGTAATCATGACGACATTGTTCTCGGTGAATTCGTGCACGATGGCGCGCTGGCAGCAGGCGAATCGTACACGCGCAACGAGCATTTCCTGCTGCCGCCCAGGACTTCGGCGCGCTACAAACTGTTTATCGTCACGGACGCGAAGCAGGAAGTTTTTGAAAATGGTTTGGAAGCGAACAATATCGGCACGTCCGGGCATCCTGTGGATGTTATGCCGATTCCCTATGCCGATCTGAAAGTGGTTTCGGTGGGGGTGGAAGGCGATGCGGCGAGCGGCAAGCCGCTGCGTGTTAACTGGGAAGTGGTCAATGAGGGCATCGGCTTGACCAGCACTGCCACCTGGTCGGACAGCATCTGGCTGAGTCGTAATCCGGACGGCGCTGGTTCGAGCATACAACTGGGTAGCGGCAGCCATCTTGGTCATCTGGCGGTAGGTGAATCCTACCGGCGCAGTTTTGAGGTTGTATTGCCGGAAGGTCTGGAAGGAGAGTATTACCTGAATGTGCGTACGGGAGGACCGTATGAATTCATCTTTACCAACAACAACACCGGAAGTTCGTTGGCGGTGCCGGTGGATTTGTCGCCCTCGCCTGATCTGGTTGTAGAAAACGTGAATTCGCCTGCGACCGCGCAGGAAGGCGCGTTGATGGATGTTTCCTGGCAGGTCAAAAATCAGGGGATGGTCGACGCGACAGGGCTGTGGGTAGATACCGTCTGGCTGGTGCCGGTGGAAGGCACCGCTGTGAATCTGGGCAGCTTTACCTATGACCGTGGGCTGGAAGCCGGTAAAACCTATGCCCGCGCCGAACAGGTGCGTCTGCCCTCGAAAATTGAAGGTTTGTACCGTATCCAGATCATGACCAATGCCAATCTGGGTAAAAGTGGCAATCAGGTATACGAACACGGTGCGGCGCGTAACAACAATAGTCTGACCTCGGAAGACGTAACCGCAGTGAGCGTGCTGCCCAGACCCGACTTGCGGGTGAGCAGTGTCACCGTGCCGGAATCCGTGAAGGCGGGTACATCCACAGGCATTAACTACACCATCAACAACATGGGGCAGGAAGCGGCCAACGGTCATTGGACAGACAAGGTTTACCTGTCACTGGATGCGACCCTGAGCGCAGACGATCGTCTGGTGGGATCGTTTGCAAATGGCTCGGCGCTGGTGCCGACAGGAGCCTATTCGACCGAAAGCGCGATGATTGATATCCCGATTCGCTATCGGGGCGATGTCTGGCTGATCGTGGCAGCAGATGCCAATAACAATGTTGACGAATATCCCAACGAAGCCAATAACATCCGGGCAGAGCGTCTGTATGTTGAACCGGTGCCCTTTGGCGATTTGGTCACGAGCGACGTTGTTGCTCCAGACCAAGCGATTCACGGTGCCAGTGTTGAAGTGCGTTATGTGGTGACTAATCTGGGCAGCGAAACAACACGGGGCGAATCGGCGGCGGTGAATCGCTGGACGGACACGATCTGGCTCGCGCGTGACAAAACCCGTCCTGGTGCCAACAAGGGGGACATTCTGCTGGGATCTTTCACCCATATCGGAAACCTTGCGGTGGGTGAAGATTATCTGGGCACGGTACAGGTCAAAATTCCTGACGATGTGTATTCCGGCGAATACTTCATGACGGTCTGGACGGACACCTACGATGTCATTCTTGAAGACACGCTGGCAACCAACCTCAATCCGGACGACCCCTATCAGGTTGACAACAACAACTACAAGGCACGCTCTATCAGTATTCTGGGGATCACCCCGCCTGATTTTGCGGTGACGGAAGTAATCGCGCCTGCCACTGCGGATGCGGGCGGCAGTTATACTTTCAGCTATACCGTACAAAACAGGGGCGATCCCTTTACGGGCAGTTGGGTAGACACAGTCTACCTTGCGGACAGTCCGAATCTGGAAACGGCACACACACGATGGGAACTTGGCGAGTTCAGCCAGACCCGGAGTCTGGGGAATGGCGAACGCTACAGCGTAAGCCAGACGGTGGTTCTTAACCCCGCAGTGACGGGGCAATACCTGATTGTGCGTACCAATCCCTTGCGCCGCGTGGTCGAGCTGGACTACAGCAATAATACGGGCAGTGCAAACGCTCTGGTCAGTGCTTCTCCAGCGGATTTGCAGGTTACGGACATTCGTACGCAGCCGGAGAATTTCTCGGGTGAAATCACCGCGGTGACCTGGACAGTCACCAATTTTGGCAATGCGGTTTGGGCGGGGACGCGAGACTGGATCGATGCTGTTTATCTGAGCAAAGACCCGACCTTCATTCCTGACCGGGCAACCTTGCTGGGGACTTTTACGCATGCCAATGTTGGCGGGTTGAGAGCCAACGAGAGCTACACCACGACTGCCAATGTGCGCTTGCCGGCGGGCACGGACGGTGGGTATTACATTTATGTGATGACCGACAATGAATTCGTTGGTAATGGTTACTACCTCAATTTCAAGGCCAAGGACGAAGCGCCGACCAATGACAATGAACATGGCATAGCGTTTTATGCGGGGGGCGAGAGGTCTGGTGCCGTTTATGAAGGCGGGCTGAACAGTAACAATATCGCCCGTAGTTCGCTTGCCATCACCTACCGTGAGCCGGATCTGGTCGTGAATAATATTCAGGTTTCCAATCCGAATCCTGTTTCGGGCGAACAGATTACGGCGACCTGGACGGTGACAAACCGGGGGACGCGCACCACCCGTGTCAACTTATGGGATGACGGCTTGTACCTATCACGGGATGCTTCGTTGGATGCAAACGATTACGCGATCAAGTTCGAAACGATTCGCTTCATTTACCTCAAACCAGGTGAGTCCTACACTCGTTCAGTCTCCTTCGTGGTACCGGAATCGATTGAAGGTGATTTCCACCTGATCGCACGCACTGATACGCAGATGGTTCCATATAACCAGATACACAGTACGATTCGCAGTGATCTGGTGGGTCTTCATCAATCATATTTTCTTCCTCCTTCCGGTGCTGTGCTGGAATTCCAGGATGAAGGTAACAACAGCACCAGCATCGGGCTGAAGATTACGCTTGCCCAACCGCCGGATTTACAGGTTGCCGCCGTGACGATTCCGGAGCGGGTGTATGCCGGACAGAATTTCACGGTCAATTACCAGGTCAGGAACGAAGGCGGCAATACTCCGGCGAATCAGGAGACGTGGTATGACCTCGTTTACCTGTCGAAAGACCGTTTCCTGGATACCGATGCCGACCGTTATCTTGGCTATGTTGAGCACAAGGACGGTCTTGCTGCGGGTGCAAGCTACGAAAACAGTCTGGAAGTAAGTGTCCCCAATACCCTCGAAGGACAGTGGTACGTCTTTGTGGTTACCGACCCGGTACGCGCCAGGGGGGCGGGCGAATACGGCAAGGTACGCGAATTTGAAAACGACCAAAATAATCATACGGCGGCGGCACAACCCATTCTGGTAGAAATTCCGCCTCCTGCCGATCTGGTGGTGGCCGAAGTGGAACTGCCGGGCGCTGCCATGGTGGGTGAACCGCTGACGATCAATTATCGAATCAAGAACATTGCCGACGCTAATCCCGCCTATGGGCGCTGGACGGATGCTGTCTACCTGTCTGCCGACACCGATTGGGATGTGGGCGACATTCTGCTGGGCAAGGTGGATCATGTTGGCGGTCTGGCGGCCGGGGCGGACTACGTTGCTTCACTGACGGCCAATCTGCCGCCGTTAAAGGAAGGCGACTGGCGCGTCATTGTGCGTCCGGACCTCTACAACGAAGTCTTTGAAGGAAAAATCGAATATACGGCGACCGGTCTTGACATTCCGCCCGGAGAAGCCAACAACCGTACAACTTCCGCGAGCGCGTTCCGGGTCACGGTACCGGAATTGACGGTGGGCAGCCCATTGTCGACTACGCTTTCCCCCGGTCAGTCGAAACTTTACAAAGTCAGTGTCGCGCCGGGTGAAACCCTGCGTGTGAGTCTGGACAGTCTGGCGCAATCCGGTGGCAATGAAGTGTACATCCGTTATGGTGATGTGCCGACTGGTTCGATGTTTGACGCGGCTTACAGCAACCCGTATGCGGTTGATCAGGAAGCCACCATCGCCAGTACCCAGGCGGGGGATTACTACATCCTCGTGCGTGCGCGCGAGGGGGTGGTGGACACGCCTGTTACTGTGCGCGCCGAGTTGCTGCCGCTGTCCATCACCAAAATCACGCCTGACCAGGGCGGGGTGGGTGACGACGAACACCGCTGGGTCACGCTGGATATTTATGGCGCGCAATTCAAGGCGGGGGCGCTGGTCAGGCTTTCCCGTCCCGGCATTTTTGAAGCTGAGCCGGAACGTTGGCAGGCGCTGGACGCCACCCATATCCGGGCGGTGTTTGATCTGCGTCAGCTCCCTTATGGATTATATGACGTCAGTGTGACCAACCCGGACGGTCGGCGAGTCACGGAAGCGCAATGCTATCTGGTGGAGCGCGGCATAGAAGCCGACGTCACCATTGGTGTGGGCGGTCTTCGCACGCTGTCGCCGGGAGAAAACGGTCTCTACAGCGTATCCCTGCAAAGCCTCACCAATGTTGATACGCCCTACGTGCGCTTTGATATTGGCGCGCCTGAAATGGGGTATAGCCAGTATCTTCTGGAAGGACTCGAACTGCCGTACCTCGTGTTTGGCACGAATGTGGGTGGACAAGCGACCGGCGGCACACTCGATACCGCCGGGAACACGCAACAATACGGCGTGACGCCCACCGATATTTCGCGCGCCGATATTCCCTGGGCGCGTCTGGATGGCGTGCTGGATACGACCGGCTTCAACCTGGTGCCGGGTTATGCTTTTGATGTGCCCGCCAACGGGTTTGTTGGCATGAACTTCAATGTGCAAACCTACCCGGGTCTGGCTGAATGGATGGCTTACGACTTTGAAGGATTGCGGGACAAACTCTATGCTGTGCACCCCACTTGGAAAGCGGCGGGTTTGCTCGACGGGGGTATCGATGATCTGGACAAAATCAGCCAGGGTCTGGCGCAAAAATTCCGATCTAAAGACCCGGAAGTGCATCTGAGCAAGCTGGAAATGTTGGCGATGCCGTTCCGCTTCAATATTGTTTGTGCCGCGACGCCCATCACCCGTGATGAGTTCATTGCCGATCAGACGGCGCATGCCCAAAAGTTGCGTGCTGCCATTCTGGCGGATGTTGACGCATCTGTGGGGCTAACGGTACTGGCGGCTGATGAAGCTGCCTGGGTTAAAGGCTGGTTGGGCGCGCTGGAAGCGGCGGGATTACTGCGTCTGCTGGACGATGCCCCGCCGATCCGCGAGAACCCGCTGGTTCTGAGCCTGAATGCTACTTTGGCGAGCGGCATCCTGCTCAGTAAGGGCGGTGACAACTACCAGACGCAGGCCGATCTGGTCAGCTTCTTCGGCAAGGTTCAGGAATGGTATGGCGACACTGCGAAATTCGCGGGCGACCGTGAAGCCTTGAATGCGGCGATTGAGTATTACGAAGTTCGCCAAACCGATGATGGTGGAGAAGTCTACATTCCAGTGCCCGTCATGGCTGACCCGGCTGACTACGATCAGAACGCCGGACATGACACGCACTTTATGAATTTCAACATTTTTGCGGGCGGGGTCAGTGAGCTTGAGTATCTGCGTCACATTGGCGTACTGGACAGCGAATTCAGACCGGTGGATGCGCGGGCGTTGAGTCTGGGGCAATACCTTGAATCCCTCACCGGAGAAAACAATGACATTGGTTTTATTACGGTACGTGGTCCGCAAGCCGTAACCGGAGAAAACGGCAGTGGCTATTTGCCGACTGAAACTGCGCTGCCCTATACCCTCTCCTTCACCAATCCCGACGCAGATCCGGCGGGACAACTGCGTATCGTTACCCAACTCGACCCCAATCTTGACCCGCGCTCATTGCGCTTGGGCGATCTCAAGCTGGGCGACATCAATGTCCACATTCCGGAAAACCGCGCCAACTTCCAGGGCGACTTTGACTTTACCGGAACCCGGGGTTTTATTCTGCGCGTCAGCGCGGGCGTGGATGCGACGACGGGCATTGCGACCTGGCTGTTGCAAGCCATAGACCCGGACACGGGCGAAGTCATTCAGGATGGCAGCCACGGCTTGTTGAAGGGCGATGCCGATGGAACTTCAGCCAAGGGCTTCGTCAGCTATACCGTGCGCGCCTCTGATGAAGCAGTTTCCGGCGCAGAAATTGTGACCTCGGCGCGTTTCATTGTCGATGCCGCCCCGCCAATCGAAAGCGAATCCACCGCCGCCAGTCTGGATGCCAGTGCGCCGCAAACGGAACTCGCCGTCACGTCGATGGGCAGCAATACAGACGGCAACCCCGTATACGACATACGCTGGGTTGCAACGGATGATGCCAGCGGCGTGCGCTGCACCACCGTCTACGTTGCAGAAAACGGTGCCGACTTCAAGATCTGGCTGCGTCAGGCAGATGCCGAAACCACGCAAGCCGTCTTTACCGGCGAAGCAGATAAAACTTACGAATTCCTGGCGGTGGCGACCGATCGCGCCGGTAATCGTGAGGCAGCCTCCGTTGCCAACGCCGTTCTGCCTGATGATGGCGCAAGGCAGGCCATTCTTGATAGCCTGGGGGTCAACGATACCCTCGAACAAAGCGCATCCACGCCACAGGCGACAGAAGTTCGCAGTTATGTAAACAATTCCATATTCGAAATGGCCAGCCAGCAACTGCCGGGTTCCGTGGCAGCCTCGCAGGCGAGCGATCTGGGCACGGTACTCTCGCCCTTTACCCTGCGCGGCTTTGCCGATGGATTTACCACGAGCGCCGGGGATATTGGCGCGCAAGCTCTGGTGGAACTTCCGGATGGAACCATCCTTGCAAGCGCCGGGACGTTCCGCAACGAAATTTACCGCTACGCTGTAAAAGGCGGGCACAGCGCGACGCCGTACTTCGCCGCCACGGAACCTGTCATCGACATGGCGGTTGACGCCTATGGACAACTCTGGGTGATGACCGGTGCCGAACTCATGCAGATCGATACCGGCAGCGGCGTGATCGTGCAACGCTTCAAAGGACCGGGCGACGATCCCCTGACCCATGCTCTGGCGATTCATCCCGAAACGGGCGAAATTTACGTATCTTCGGGCAACGGGATTGAAATCTTCAGTCCCGATCAAATCGACACGGGCAATGTCTGGCGGCACTTCAGCAAGCAGCGCGTCAGCGATCTCGCTTTTGGCCCTGATGGACGCTTGTGGGGCGTCAAGTGGACGGGCGGCGACATTGCCGGTGCCGCCGTCAATGCCACGACCGACATCCTCAGCTTCCCGATGTCCGGTCGCGCCATTGGACGCGCCGAACTCGAATACCGCGTCAATGCCCTGGTCGACAGCATCAGCTTTGGACAGGCGGGCAGCGCGCTCGAAGGCTTGCTTCTGGCTTCGACTAATCTGCAACAACGTCCGGTCACGATGTATGGCACCCATGACCCCGCAGGCGTCCCGCACCAGTCTTCGGTATGGATGATCGAACTCGCCAGCAAGCGTCTGCTGCAAGTCGCCACGGGGGGCACGCGCGGCGAATCCATTGTTGCCACTCGTGATGGTCGCATTCTGGTGGCAGAAACCGGTCACATCGACGAAATCGCCCTGAAACGCGCGCCGGTTGTCGAGGCGGTCACGGTACCGGATGGTGCTCTGCTTCCCCTCCCGATGGGGCGCATTGGCGTTCTCTTTGATCAGGACATGTGGGTTGGCGCGGTGAGCGATATGGGCAGTGTCCTGAACAGCGCCAATTACACCCTGACCGTGCTGAATATTGAAGGGGGCGATACTTTCACCCCACAATCCGTAAGCTGGGATGCTGCCACCCATACGGCATGGCTGGATGTTACCGGACTTAAAGCGGGTCAATACCAACTGG
This sequence comes from Betaproteobacteria bacterium, assembly GCA_025997095.1. Classification (GTDB taxonomy): domain Bacteria; phylum Pseudomonadota; class Gammaproteobacteria; order Burkholderiales; family Rhodocyclaceae; genus Azovibrio. The sequence goes on from BNUD01000038.1 coordinate 13,041, forward strand.
AAATCAAATCCAGCTTGCAAAGCGCCCTTGAACTCCCGCTGGAAAACACTTATATCAGCACCTTTACCGCCTTAAACGATCTCTCCGAACAACTGCGTCTCGACTTTACCCGCACCCGTGCCAATCGTGCCACGGGCGAAATCAGCTACGATGTCAGCATCACCAATATCGGCACGGACGACCTGAAAGGCCCGCTGCTCCTGTTACTTGACCCGGGGCGTTATTTCGACGGCGCGATTGGCGGCGATACCGGAACGGGCGATCAATCCGCGCTCTGGCTGCTGGATCTCACCGCTCAACTGGAAGACCTGGGCGGCAAGCTGGCAGCAGGGGCGACGCTCTCCGATCAAACGGTCAGCATTGTTCCCGCGAATTACTTTGCAAACCGGGCGGGCTTAATCGATCTGGCCAAAGCCAATCTGGGTCATGGCATCTACGCCCTTGCCGCAGACAACCTGCCCCCGCGCTTTGACCTTGAACCCGAAGACAATCTGCCCGTCGCCATCCCCGGCGAAGCCTGGGCGTTTGACCTGCATGCCACCGACAGCGATGGCAACCGCTTCTATTGGCAACTCGTCGAAGCCCCGCAAGGCATGACCCTTACCCCGGCTGATGACGTTGAACAAGACGCCGAAGGCTACCACCAGAGCGCCACGCTCACCTGGACGCCCAATGCCAACGCCGACGCCGCCACCAACGTGCTGGTTCGTGTCCAGGACAGTCGCGGAGCCTTTGCCTTCCAACGTCTGGACGTTCCCGTAGAAGGCAACCATGCCCCCTACATTGCCGAAATTGGCGAAATTGTTCTGGAAGAAGGCGAGCGCCTCTCTCTGCCGCTGGTTGCCGCCGACGCCGATGGTGATCGCCTGACCTTGAGCATCCGCAACCTGCCCCCCGGCGCTGCCTTTAACGCCGCCACCGGGATGCTGACCTGGAACCCCGGCTACGATCAAGCCGGTCTATACGAAAACGTCACCCTCGTGGCCAGCGACGGTGCCCGTACCGTCAGCCGGCGCTTTAACATCACCGTCACGCAAGGCTTCCCGCAACCCGTACTGCTTGAAGTCGCCCCGCAAATTCTGCGCGAAGGGGACAACTACGCCCTGCAACTGGCGGGGAGCGTACCGGGGGGCTTGACGCAAGCCGACGGCGCCACCGCCACGCTGGAATACATCGCCCCCTGGCTGCCCGCCGGCGCCACGCTGAACGCCGAAACCGGCTGGTTCTCCTGGACGCCGGGTTTTAACGCTCACGGCGAATTCACCCTGCCTGTCACGCTGGTCGTAACCTGGACAACGCTGGACGGTAAAAGCACGGTCACCCGCGTCAGTCGCCACATTGCGTTTACCGTCCTGAACGCCAACGGCGCGCCGGAATTTATTGGAAGCGACGCGGTCGATCAGAATGGGGGCGTCCGCCAGGACAACGCCGTCCGCCAGGACTGGCATGTTCTGGAAGGTCAGCCGCTGGCGATCAGCGTCTTTGCCTTCGACCCGGACAATCCGTCCTTTGAACCCAGGATCCGTCTCACCCCTGGTGGTAGCGCCATCGGGATGAACGGAGAAGACAGCATCCCCGCCACCGTCAGCTATCGGGTTGAAGGTCTGCCGGCAGGCGCGGAATTTGACGCAGAAACCCTGCAAGTGATCTGGACACCGGGCTATGACCAGGCTGGAATCTACAGCATCAACGTGACCGCCACTGACGACGGTGACGGCACAGGGACGCCTGCCGTCAGCCATCTGCTCTTGACCATCGACGTCACCAACGCCAACCGCGCCCCCGTTCTGGGCGACCTGCAAAACGCCTTTGTGAACAAGGGTGAAGTCATCGAAATTCCGGTCGCCGCTGCCGACGTGGATGGCAACGCCACCGAACTTGGCTTTGTTGACCTGCCGCCCTTCGCCGAATTCATCCGTAATGTGGGCGATGCCCCCGGACAAGTCACCGGCATTTTGCGCTTTAGTCCCGGCAACAACGACCGGGGCGATTACGTGATTACCGTCATCGCCAAAGATGATGGCGACGGTAATATCAATCAGGGGTTAACCGAATCGCGGCAATTTGTGCTCACGGTGTTGAGCGAAAGCGAAGCGCCCGTCATCATCGCCCCGAAACAGGTCACCGCTGTTACCGGTGGAACCCTGTCGGTCGCGCTTCTGGCCACCGATCTCGATCAGGACGATCTGACCTGGACAATTGAAGGCTTGCCGCAAGGCGCCAAACTCACCCGGAGCAATCCATACGGACAGGCCACGCTCACCTGGACACCCACCGCCGCCGACATCGGCAGCCGCGACCTCTATCTGGTCGTCACCGATCAGGGGCTGCCGCCGCAGGACGCGGGCTACACCAATCCTGACGACCCCACCCCCAACGTCACCCGTCAGGCATTGCGAATCGTCGTGCGCGCCCAAAACGCCGCCCCCGAACTTCTGGGGATTCAGGGATCAGGGATCGGGGATCAGGGATCAGAGGCGGAAACCCCGATTCGCGTTGATGCCAGCGAAGGGATACCGTTTGCCATCACGCTTTACGCGCATGACGCGGAGGGTGACTGGCTGGATTGGCGGGGTGTGGGTCTGCCCAAAGGCATGACCCTGACCCCTTCGGAAAACGGAGCGCGCGCCACGCTGGCCTGGACACCGGGCTTCTTTGCCGCGCAGGAAGGGAATACGGATACACCGGGACTCTGGCGGATCCATGTCACCGCCAGTGACGGCATGGCGAGTTTCAGCCGTACGCTGGAAATTCAGGTTGCCAACGTCAACCGCGCGCCGGTCATCCTGCCCCTGCCGCTGCAACTGGGCGATGAAGGCGAAACCCTGAGTTTTACGGTACGTGCCGCTGACGCCGACCTGGATCCTTTCTCACTCGCGTTGGTCTACGATAGCGATACGCCGGAAGGCGTGTCCTTTGACGCGCAAAGCGGCTATTTTGAATGGACGCCGGGCTACGATGTCGTCAACAACGCCATCAATGCCGACCGCGCCTATACCTTCACCTTCCGGGCGAGCGATGGTCAGTCGGAAAGCCTGCAAGCTGTGCAACTGCGTCTCTTCGACAAGAATCGCGCCCCCGAAATCCGGGTGGCGAATCATGCCTTGGCGGTGGGCAGTACACTTGAGCTCGCGGTGTCAGAGGACAGAGGACAGAAGACAGAGGACAGTCAATCAGGGGCAGCTGCGCTGCCGGGGATTTTGGTGTTCGACCCGGATGGTAGCGTTCAGAGCCATGCCTTGAGCGTCAGTTTTACGAATCTGCCGGAAGGCGCGATTTACGATGCTGTTGCTAAAAAACTCATCTGGACGCCGGGGCCGGGGCAGATTGGGGATTTCTTTGTTACGGCGCAGGTCTCGGACGGCATCAGTACGAGTAAAACCGTTTTTGTGCTGCGCGTTGTGGCGGATGCCACCGCCAACGCTCCGGACATTCTCATTTCCAGCACCCCGAGCACCCCGGCGCTCCCCGGACAACCCATTACGGTCAGTGTGCGCGCCGACGCCTGGAGCGGCATCGCCAGTGTCAGAGGACAGATGAGTACAGACGGCGGGCAGTCTTGGCAAAACCTTGATCTCGATGCCGCCGGACGTTTCAAGCTGACCGCAGGCGAGCCTGGTCTCATCACCCTGCGCGTGACCGCCACGGACAATGACGGTTTTACGAGCGAGCGTACCGAAGCCATCCGCGTCAAGGATCCGGGCGATACCCAGGCGCCGCAACTGGATTGGGTGTTTCAGGATCAGGGTTCAGAGGTCAGGTATCAGGGGACAACCCCGATTGAGGTCAGCCGCCCGTTAAACATTTCTGCCCAGCTTACAGAGCATCAGCTCATGGGGTGGACACTTCAGATTGCGGAAGAGGGCAGGCAGGGGGCGGAAGCGGGGTGGATCACCCTTGCTGAGGCCGAGCTTGCCGCCGTCAGTGTCGACCAAATCCTGTCTTTGGCGACGCTGGATCCGGGGCAGTGGCAAAACGGCGTTTATCAGCTTCGGCTGACCGCCTGGGATCTGGCGGGGCGGGTGCGTGAACTGGACACTCGGCTCATCATTGACTCGGCGCAAAAAACCTTCGCCACGCTCGATACGAGCGATGCCACGGTGAATCTGGCCGGACACGACCTTGCCCTGGTACGACAATGGAGCGCCGCGAATAAAAATACCCAGTCTTCTGTCCTCAGTCCTCTGTCCTCTGAAATGGGCAACTGGACGTTGCCGCTCCTGGATACCCATCTGAGCCACGACCAGCCGGAACGTCTGGAAACGGGCGCGATTGCGCCCTGGCAGGCAGGCGCGCGCCTGTGGCTTGCCGTGCCCTCTGATTTGGGCAGGGCAGGGATCACCCAACTTTCTTTTACCCTGTTGCTTGCCAACGAACGGTTGGGGCTTACCCCCGACGCTGCCCAGGTCCTGCATCCCGTGTTTGAGAACGGGCAGGGTTGGATACTGGAAGCTTATGCCGACCCGGACGCCGCCCGGGATGCGCGTGCGGACACGTTGGTTCAACAGGGGCATCAGCTCTATGACAAGATCACGGGTCTGCCGTGGGTGCCGCGGCGCTATATGCTGACTGCGCCGGATGGTACGCGCTATCAACTGGACGCCAAGGGCAAGGTCACGGAAATCATCTTTACGGATGAGTCAAGCTGGCTGGTCACTGATTCCGGGATTGCCGCGGTGGGCACAAACGAGCGCATCGATTTTTTACGCGACAGTTCGGGGCGGATTGTACGGGTGACGTTGCCGGACGGGCAGGGGGATACGACGGCGCTCATTTACAGCTACGACGGGGCGGGGCGGTTGATTCGGGTACGGGCGTTAAATGACTTGAACTTCGGGACGCCGATTGCCTATGACGGCACGGGCAAGCCGATGAGCGAAGCGATCACGGCGGATTTCGGGGCGATAGCGGGGTGGCGCGCGGGGAATTCTGACGCCAATACCTGGCAGGGCGAACTTTCCGGTACACAGAATTTTACTTTTGCGGTGCGCGAGAGCGAGATTGCCAGTACGGCGCATACGCCCGGGGCGCGGGGCGCGGTGATTTTTACGCTGGAAGCCGAATTACCGGCAGGCGCGCGGATTGAGGTGGCCGGGGCGCAGGTTCTGGGCACGGCGACCGTGAAGGGTAAAACCACCACCCTTTTGCGCGTGACGGAATCGGGCGTTAAAGTCGTGCGGGTGACGGGTACGGGGAATGCCCGGCTGCGTCTTGCCGTTGCCGGGGATGTGGATCAGGATGGCCGGGTGGATGGGGCGGACAGCGTGGCATGGGAACAGGCGGGCGCCGACATCAACGGGGATGGCGTGATCAACGCCACGGATCGGCAAATCCTGTATGCCAATGTCGGCTTTGCGGCGAATCAGGCGCCGGTTGCCAAAACCTTGCCGAATGTCAGAACCCATGCCGACCTCGATGTGCAGGCGGCGCTTGACAGCATCGCCGAAGATCTGGAGGGCGATACCGTCTTCTGGCGGGTCATCAGCAGTTCGCATGGTGACGCCAGACTGGCTGCTGATGGTCGCACGCTTCTGTTTGCACCAGAGGCAGGCTATGCCGGGCAAGCTACCATAACCCTGCAAGCCGATGACGGGTATATGGCGAGTCAGCCGATCACGGCCAAGGTTAATGTCAGCGCCGCGTCCTTGCATGGTCTCAATGTAGACCGTGTGTCCACCATGAATCTGGGCGCTATCAAGACCCTGCGAATCATCGGTGATTTCGCCGACCAGACGGGCATCACCCTGCCTGCGGGTTATTGCGAAATTACCTCCGAAAACCCTGATGTGATTTCGGTAGATCGTAACGGTATCCTGCATGCTGAAAAAGAAGGCATTTCGATCATCACGGTTCGTTCAGGGGATTATTCCATCCAGAATGTCATTTCTGTCGGGTTGTTTGCTGGAGCACCAGACATAGACCGGTTTGGCAATGAGCTGAACATCTATCCCATTTCCATTGACCTGCCCGAGCATGTCGGTCAACGTCAGATTGATGTCCACACCCTTGACGGAACCACTTTGGGCGCGGACATCAGTTCTGCCGCCAGTGGCACACGTTATTTCATCAGCAATCCGTCGGTAGCCGATATTTCGCCAGACGGTCTGATTACCGCCAAATCCAGCGGTTCAGCGACCATCACAATCATTAACGGTACCCGACAAGGGCAAATGCAACTCAAGGTCAGGGTGCCCAATACCGGAGCATCGGTTGCCACCGTTGCTCACGGTCTGGTGACACAAGACGTTACAGGCAACACCTTGACGATCGGGGCAAATGCCTTGTCCAGCGATACGCTGGCCTCAATTGAAAAAGTGGCGTTGCAAGATCTGGAAACACCACTGCCTGCATCCGATCTCCTCAATCCGCTGGCAGCCGTTCACGTAGATCTCGGCGGAGCCATATCGAGTGTACCGCTGCAACTGGCGCTCAAAGTCGATTCGCCCACCCCGCTTGCCGCAGGGACTGAAGTATTCTTCTGGCAAGAAGGGGTTATACGCGATGTAGAAGGCGTAGAACACCAAACCTGGTGGCTGATGGACAACGGTGTGATGGGGAGCGATGGACTGGCGCACACCTCCAGCCTGCCCTATATCGGGATCACGGCGGGTGGCAACATTCTGGTGACCCATAACCCCAAGGTTAACGACACGACGGGCGCAGTCCAGGTTTCCGGGGCCGTCATCAACTACAATGCCATCTGGGCGTCGATGGCATTCGCAGCCATCATGCCTACCCCCATCATGGCTGCGGGGGCATTGAGCGCTTTCGATGCAATGGGGCCTTTGCAAGGCGTTTCCTACACCATCGAAGGTTCATACCAACTGCAAATACCCAAGGGCTACCTGCTGCCTAATTCCACAATCAGCCTGCCGACACCCCCCTCCCTGCCTTTGGCAGTACCTGCCATCACGGGGGTCGAGTACAACCCGAATACGAGAGAATTGACGGTAAGTGGTCAGGACTTCATTCCACCATACCAAACGCCTAGCCTGTTCGATCTGAAGCTCTGGCTGGTACCGCTCGGTGATCAATTGGAAAAGATCACTCCGGCGGGTACGGCACCCGTCAATGGCTTGATCTGGCAACCCTTCAAGGTCTTGCCGGATGCCGATGGAAAGATACGCATCAAGGTGCCGGAAGGCGTCGCGTTGTCGCAGCACGCGATCTATCTGGAACGCGGCGCTCAAGCTTCCATGCCGCCCGGCTGGGACCAGGCGAAGATTCCCGCGAATGGTTTGACTGGTCTTGTCAAGGACGATGTTCCAATGCTGTTTGCCCCCAGGCTCGGCGCTGAAGTGAACGCGCCAGGTCTCTCTCTGGGCGATGCTCAAAGCGTACTCGATACGGCAATGCAAATGTGGCTCGATACGGGGGTTGAACCGGGTGTATTCGAGGGCGTGAGCATCGAGATTGATGATCTTTCCGGCAACCTTCTGGCGATTGTCGATGGCAGGACGATCAAGCTTTCAAGGAATGCGGCTCAATGGGGTTGGTACGTCAACGCTCACCCTGAATCTGATATTAACTATATTGGCGCACTCTTCGGCGTGCTCTCCTCGTCGGCTGTGGAAGGCAGCCCCGCTGAAAACAGGATCGACTTGCTGACCACCTTGCTGTCGCAGTTGGGTGGCATTGCTGGCGTCGTAGGTGATGGCAGCGATGACAGCCTGATGAACGAAGAATTGCCCGACGGTATTCGTCGCCTTATCGGGCCGGACGATATTCCTGGTCAGGCGAAACCCAGCACCGGAAAGCCTTTCCCGAACGAAGAATCGGCGTGGCGCGATGTGCTCATAAATTCGCCAGCGAAGGACGCCCCCCTCTACAGCAGGCTTGTCGATGCTGCGCCACCAGTCCCCTCACAGGATATTCTGGTGACCACGGCCAATGGTATCGAGATATTCCAGCCAGCTACTGTCTTCGATTCGGGTGCCAATCCACAGCCGGTTCACCTTGGTAAAAAAGTCACCAAAGATAATCTGGGCAATCCGCTTGACTTCATTGGTTCATATACCCAGCAGATTGTGTTCAGCGACGATGGTCTGCTCGCCTTTATCGCCGGTCGCAACAACAAGATTTACGTCTTCGATACCCTGACGCAGGATATCGTCGCAACCTGTCAGGTCGCAGGTGCAGAGACCCAGATTTCCAGTCTGGCGATCAACGATGGTTGGTTGTACATAGCCGAAGGCAGCAACTATGGCGGTGGTGCTCGTCTGCTACGCCTTAACATCGATTCCTGCCCGGATTTCTTGAAGACCCTGCAAACCCTGAATATCCCTGGTGCAGTGGCACCTTACGGGTTCCGCGACATGGCCATCAATAGCGGGCGGTATCTGGCCGTTACCGCGCCGGCGGGCAACATTCCGATTACAAACTACCCTTGGCCGGAGCGCGGCAATGTTTATGTCGTCGACCTGTTTGGTGTTACCGACAAGAGCAATATCGATTCATGGAATGTCGCCAAACTCAATTTGTCTGAATATCCCAAAGATGTGCTGGGCAAAGGACCGCTCTACATCACCAGCGGAGAAGAGATCGGGCAGTTCCTGGTATCCAATGCCAAGGACATCAGTCACGGGGCTGCGGGTATTACCTTTGGAACCAACAAGAAGACCGGTAAGCTGGAAGGCAATACAACCGTAGCCGATGCTGTGCTCAAACCCGAAAGCGTACCGAACTGGCTGCAAGCGAAATACCAGCAGAACATCCAGCGTGCCGCCGGGAGCGTAGTGCTGAAATACGAGGGCAAAACCTATGCGCTGGTGGCCGACTACAACCTCATCTTTAACGATGCCCATTACATAGACTCCGAAAACTATGGTCTTGGCAAACAGATCGGCGGCAAGATCGGCATTGTTCAGGATCCATTTGGTAACCCGGTATATCTGGGCGCTACCACGCCCGTACCGGGCGTGGCATTCGACCGTCTGTTAATCGACCAGAACGGTATGCTCTATGCCGACGCCTTCGTGGAAGACGAGTCCGGTCATTACACAGGGGGCATCTACTCTGACCTGTTCTACCGTTCCGTTTTCGTGTGGAACGCCAGCCAACTGGTGCAGGCTGCTTTGGATGCCCAGAAATCAGGGCGTCCGATCACCATTCCTGTTGACCGAAGCGGTAGCGGTGCCAGCAGCACCCAATATCCCGCCGTAACGCCTGCGCGGTATGACACTGACCATAATGAAAAACTGTTCGGCTCGATTTACGGCATCGGGATGTACTCGCCACAACAAGCCGTGTCGCAACTGACGCTGCTGGACGTTCCCTTCCTGGAAGCACTCGCACCCAGCGTTTTCGAGGAGGTGAAATCGGCTGCTGAAGTGTCCAAAGAACCAGCGGCGGAGTGGAAGCCAGACACGAGCAATGGCACCGTGAAAACCTTTATCAGCCGAACCTTGGCGAACCTGGTGTCGGTGGGGGCCACGCAAATAGCATGTGCATTCGCGATTCTCGGAATAGACAACAAAGAACAGTTGGCGCAAATCGAAGAGGCGCAGAAGGTATTGAGTACGCTCGGGTATGCCACAGGAGACCACGAAGATAGTCTTGCGTGGCTTGGTGCCAGCAGCGCTAAGCTTGTGGATGATTTGCTTGGCTTTATGGTTCTGGCTGACACTAATGCTGTAGTGGCATACACCAGAGCGCTTCCCCTCCAAAATACGATTCCATTACCCACACATACCCCCCTTACAAATTTGATGGCTCAGGAAGATACGACAGCGGCTGATATCGTGTCTCACTTGGGGCTAGCTTTCATTGACGCCGCAGCCTACGGCGTTGATGTTGTATACAGGATGGGTGAGGCTGCGTGGAATCGCAACTGGGAAGAATTGGGTGAGGCATCCTTTGATGCGCTGGGTCTTTTCGGCTCCGCGAAGATACTGGAGCCAGGCTTCCAACGCCAACTGAAACTCAAGGTCAAACAGTACAGGTTTGCATTGCAGAAAGCCCGTACAGGCAAGATTTCGGAAATGCCGCTTCGGGAACTTGCCTACAAAGAACCCGCCACGAAAGCATATGTAATCGAATCCGGGCGTATAGGGCCGAATGGAGAGCCACTGCCGAATCGAATCAAACCTGTCGAAGACGTTGCCCAAGCTGCCCAAGGCACCTTGAAAATCGGTAGTGACAACGTAGTGAGAAATATCGCCTGTTTTGTAGCCGGTACGCTGGTGCATACCGATCAAGGGGTGATGCCTATCGAAAACATCCGTGTCGGTACGTGGGTTCTCTCGCAGCCGGAAGACGGTGGCGAACGGGACTATCGTCCGGTCATCAACACCGTCGCGCACCTCGACCAACAGGTCTACGCTGTGCAGGTCAAGGTCGAAGATGCAGCCGCGCTCACCACCATCATTGCTACGGGCAACCACCCCTTCTGGGTCGATGCGCCGCTGGTCGACGGTCGGCACTGGATGGCGGCGGAATGCCTGCAACCCGGCTTTGTGCTGCAATTGGCGGAGGGCAAAAAGGCTGTCGTTCATGCATCGGGATTGGTCAGGCGCACGCAACACGCAAACATCGGCTTTGCGGCGGATGACAAATCAGGCATTGGCATTGTGCTTGACCTTGGCGAACGGCAGATTCGGCTCGCCAGTGACGCTCAAACCCAAAACCTCGGCAAGCTGGAGCTTGGAGAACCTTACCTTACCCCGGTCTACAACTTCGAGGTAGACGAGTTTCATACCTACTATGTGGGCGAGGCAGCGGTTTGGGTGCATAACACGAATTGCGCCGTGGATTCCGTTTTGAGAAAAGTTGAACGCAACGAGCCACGCCCGACATGTTTTCAAGGGGGCACCTATGTGCTGGGAAGGTATTCACATTGGTTAG